>JALRFG010000230.1 GCA_023253795.1 Methylocystis sp. | reverse complement strand
CGCATTCACGGCACCAATGAGCCGGAGAAGATCGGTCAGGGCGTTTCTTCCGGCTGCATTCGCATGCGGGATATCGACGCCATCGATCTCTACAACCGCGTGAAGGTCGGCACGAAGGTCGTGGTGATCTAATCCGACGCTAGACCCCTCTCTCTCGTTGCAACGAAGAGAGAGGGGCAGCGCGACAGGGTTAACGAAAAGTTTTGTGCGTGGTCCGGCGCTTTTGACGCCGGACCTTCAGTATTTGTTTCCGATTTTCATCCATAAACATCATGCCATGTGGCAAGGGAGTTTGACTCTTATGCGTAAGACCGCTGTATCCGGACTTGTTGCGATTTCGTTGGCCATCGGTCTCGCCGGCGTCGCCTTGCTGTTCAAAACCTCTCCCGCCAGCTCCGAAGATTTCTGCTTCGGCTATGCGGTTTGCGATCAGACTTCGTCGCGCTGATCTTTTTTCTCTACGATTCTTGCCGCCCAGGCGCGTATTCGGCTTAGCCGGCGCGCGACGCTAAGGCGGCCCGTTTGCGTGAGGCGCCGCACGAGCGGCGCCAGTCGTTCGCGCAGTCCGGCGATGATCTCAGACAGCCGTCGCCGAAACGGCGCGATCAGGTTGTGCGCCCAGGCGTTGATGGACAGCATCAGCGAATAAAAGCGGCAGAACCATTGCATTTGCATCAGCTTGTCGCGGCAGATGTCGAACAGAACCGCCATCACGCCCAGCGCAAAAGCTTTCGCTGCAAAGATCGCGACAATGCCGCTGATGATGTAGCCGCTGGCGAGTAGCCCTAGCGCGACCAGCTTGAACGGAAAAATCATTGCGCCGGGAATGACGAAAAGAACCAGCGTCATTGGCGGCGATAGTTTGCTGACGACGCCGCGCAGCCAGGGATCGAAACGTTCCAGCCCGATCAGGTGCGCAAGCGCGCGCAAGCCGTCGCGCACATGATCCCATAACCAGTTCTCGATCAGGAAAATGACCGCCAGCGCCATCCACATAGCGCGGATGAGACGTTGTTTGACCTGATCCATGGGCGCGCGTCTCCATGCGGGCGTGATGTTGGACGCGGCGGAAGCCACAGAGGCTGTTTCGCTGTGTTGCGCCGCCTGTCGCAGCCTGTCCATCAGATTTAGATATGGATCGAACGTTTAGCGACGCCAAGCGCCGCCTCGCGCATGGTTTCCGACAGGGTCGGATGGGCATGGCAGATGCGCGCCAGATCCTCGGCCGATCCCGAGAACTCCATGAGCACGGCGGCCTCGGCGATCAATTCGCCGGCGCCTGCGCCGAGAATATGCACGCCGAGCACCCGATCCGTCTCCGCGTCGGCGATGATTTTGATGAAGCCCTCGGTTTCGCGCATCGCTCGGGCGCGACCATTGGCGGAGAAGGGGAATTTGCCGATGGCGATGGCGCGGCCCTGCGCCTTCGCTTCCTCCTCGGTGATGCCGACGCAGGCGACTTCCGGCTCTGTGTAAACGACGCCGGGAATGACGCCGTAATTCACATGGCCCGCCTGACCGGCGAGGATTTCTGCGACGGCGATACCTTCATCCTCCGCCTTATGAGCGAGCATGGGGCCGCGCACCACGTCGCCGATGGCGTAGATTCCCGGAACATTGGTCGCAAAGTGATCGTCGATGACAATGCGGCCGCGCTCCAGCGCGACGCCCACCGCTTCCAGCCCCAATCCCTGCGTATAGGGAAGACGCCCGGTCGCGATCAGCACGGCGTCGGCGTCCAGCGTCTCGGATGTCGCGCCATCGACCGACGAGAAAGCCACTTTCGCGCCGGTCTTGGTGCGCGTCACGCCGGTGACTTTGGAGGCGAGACGGAAGGTGAAGCCCTGCTTCTCGAGAACCTTCTGGAAACGCGTCGCGATTTCGAGATCGAAGCCCGGCAGGATGCGGTCGAGATATTCGATCACGGTGACCTTGGCGCCAAGCCGCGCATAGACCGAGCCGAGTTCGAGTCCGATCACGCGATCAGCCTCGTGACCCCGAGCGGTCACGATGATGACGGGCACCTCGCTGACCTGCCGGAGGTCGCGCAATACCGAGATCCCATCGCCATCGGGTAGTCCCAGATCGAGGAGCACCACATC
>JALRFG010000022.1 GCA_023253795.1 Methylocystis sp. | reverse complement strand
AGATACGATAAACTCCGTCGGTCGCAGCGGGCTCATCAGAATATTGGGCAGATTGCGCGACCACATTTCTTCAATGAAAGAAAAGCAAAAACCTTGCTGGCCACGCAGCAAAATATCCCACAACAAAATGGCGCCGATCAGCGTGCCAGCGGCCTGAGCGCCGCCGCCTGGCGCATTCAACGCGCCGGCGCGCAGCAAATAGGTCTGGAGAAAGCCCCAGGTCAAAAGCTGCACCGCTGGCCAGTAAACCATATCAAGAATGCGCAAATGCGATGAACGCAGCAAATAGCTGTAGCGCAGCACCATCGCGCCGACGCGCTGGAAGGAGAAGGCGGCGCTCATGGCGCGGCCGCCCCGGCGTGACCACGCGCGATATCGAGAAACACCTCTTCAAGCGTGGCGCGGCCATAGCGTGCAATCAGCGCCGTCGGCGCCGCGTCATCGACGATGACGCCGTTTTTCAGCATCAGCACGCGATCACAGAGCCGCTCAACCTCCGCCATATTGTGCGAGGCGAGCAGGATGGCGCAATTATGGGTGTGGCGATGCGTCTCCAGACGCGTGCGCACCCAGTCAGCGGTATCGGGATCAAGTGAGGCGGTCGGCTCATCGAGCAGCAAAAGCTGCGGATCGTTCAGCAACGCCTTGGCGATCGCGGCGCGGGTTTTCTGTCCCGCCGACAACCGGCCTGTCGGTCGATCAAGAAAATCCCGCAAGGCCAGATCATCCGCCAGCGCATCGATTTTCGCCTCCAGGTCGGCGACATCATAGAGCAGGCCAAAGATACGCAAATTCTGTCGCACGGTGAGGCGATGCGGCAGATCGACATAAGGGCTTTCGAAATTCATTCGCCCCAGCGCTTCGTAACGCGCATGCGCCATATCATGGCCGAATACGTGGATCGTCCCCTCTGTCGGCTCGATCAATCCCATGATCATGCCGATGGTTGTCGTCTTACCGGCGCCATTGCCGCCCAGCAAGCCGGTGACGGAACCCGCCGGCAAGTCAAAATCGAGCGGACCAACGATAGGGCGGCCGTTATAACTTTTCGACAGTCCCGAAACCGACAACGCCGGCTGGATGGATGCGGATGTCATGAGCGGGTTCTACGCGGGCGCCGCCGGCGACGGCAAGTCGTCATTTCTGACACCCCGGACAATAAAAAGTCGAACGGCCGGACTGGACGATCCGCTCAATGGTTCCAGCGCAACCCGGCGTCGGACATGCGGCGCCTTCGCGGTCGTAAACGCGAAAACTGTGCTGGAAATACCCGAGCGATCCATCCGCCTGTCGATGATCGCGCAAGGACGAGCCGCCGGCGGCGAGCGCCTCCTTCAAGACCGCGCGGATGGCCGCCGGCAAACGGGCGAGCGCCGCCGTCGCCTTGCCATCGGCGCGCACAAGCGTGGCGCCAGCGCGCTTTGGCGAAACGCCAGAACGATGCAACGCTTCGCAGACATATATATTGCCAAGGCCGGCGATCAGACGCTGATCGAGCAACAGAGCTTTCACCGGCGCTTTCCGGCCACAGAAGGCGCGCGCGAGGAAATCCGCGTCAAACGTCGGATCGAAAGGTTCGACGCCAAGATCGCGAAAATGTGGATCTTCGTTGAGTTTCGGAATCGGCAGCAGCAGCATGAAGCCGAAGCGGCGCGGATCGTTGTAAACGACGCGACCGCCATGATCGAGATGCAGCACGACATGATCATGCGCTGCGTTTTTGTCGCGCGCATGGTGAAAAACGCCGGGCGTCGAACCATCGACACGAAAAGCGCCGCTCATGCCCAGATGCATGATCAGCGCTTCATCGTTATCCAGTTCCGCCAGCAAATATTTGGCGCGGCGCCGGAGCGCGACGATGCGCCGCCCGGTCAGTCGCCGCGCGAAATCGGGCGGAAAGGGCAGGCGCAAGTCCTTGCGCCGGAGTTCGACGCGCGCGATGGTCGCCCCTTCGAGCGCCGGCGCCAGTCCGCGCCGCACGGTTTCGACTTCCGGCAATTCGGGCATTGCGACGCATCCATCCCGTGCAGCAAACGCGATCGGGAATTCTATACGCCGCTTCGTTCTTCCATGCGAGACGCGATCAGTAAGCGGTGACGCGCAGGCCTACGCGCACTTCCTGCGCGGTGATGTTGCCGGTCACGGGCGGCCGCAGAACTTCATAGCCAGGCAGGCTCGTATAGGTTCCGGCGTTGAGATAGCGATAGCCAATATCGAGCTTGAGATTGTCCTGAATATCGTAGGAGAAACCGGCCATCAGATTCCAGGCGAAGGCCCAGGATTTTTTCTCCCCGTAGCGGTTCCAGTTCGTGGGGCCAAAAGGAAGCTGAATCGGCCAGCCCCGCCCGCCAGGCGTGATCCATCTTGGCACTGCGTCTGCGGGCAACGTCAAATCCGGCCCCCAGGGGGGCGCCATCGGAGGTGCGATAATAGATCAGGCTTGAGGAGGTCTGATTTTAGCTCGCGCCCAGCCCGGCGCCGACATAAGGGGTGAAGCCCCAGTAATGCCCGAGATCGAGATAGCCGTTCACCAGAAAGCTGGTACGATTCAGGGTTCCTTTCGCCTGCGGCGCGCAGGTGTCGGACGGGTTCGCCATGACGCCGATCTGCTGTTTTTGCCCCTGACTGTCCTGCGTGTAGAGCGGCACGGGCGCATAGGGACACCAGACCGTGTCCAGCGCCCGGTTCATCCGGAAAACGCTGCGGTCGACGGTGAGATCGGCGCGCAGCCAGTCGTTGAATTGATAGCCGCCGCCAAGACCGCCCGAGACGATGTTGTCGACGCCCTTGATGGTGGCGAAATCGCCAGTGACAGCCGGTAGCTGCACATTCTGCCAGCCAATGTCGCCGCGCAGATACCAGCCCGAACCCCACTCGACCGGATCATCCACCGGCGGCGGCTCCACGGGAGAATAGGGCTGCATGTCGGCGGCTTGTGCGGCGAACGGCGCAAAACCCGCCACGCCGGCGAAAATCATCGCGACGATCAAGCGGATGCGAAGAGGCAGGAAAAGGCGCAGCATCGTTTACTTCCTGACACACTCCGGCGAAGCGGCGCCGAAGCAGTGGAACGGTAAACGGAAGCTAAGCAATTATGCTTAATGATAGCTTAATCTTAACCTTAATTTCCAGAAAGTAAAAAAAACCGGCCCGTTAAGGGCCGGTTTTGTTCTTGCTGTCGCCAAGCGACTAACGCGCGAGCGCCGAGAGGAACACCTCAATCGCCAGAACATAGAAAGCGGCGGTACAAAAAGCCGGGATCGAGCGCAGCGACACATGCCGGAAGAGGAAGGCGTACATGAACGCCGTCCACATCAGAATCGGAAACAGAAGAAAACGCGCGAGGCGTTCAGTCGGCAAAGGCGGCGGCAACGCCACGCCGACGATCATGTGCAAAACAATATAGGCGCCAGCTGCCATCGCGCCTGTCGCGGCGAGCGCCGTGAGCGTTCTGACGAATTTATGCTCTTCCTTCATATAACGCAGCAAATAGAAGGTCGCGCCATAAAGAATCGCCGCGCTGCCCACACCGAAACCAATGCTGCCAATGATCGAATGATCGAAGGATTGGGTCACCGCTTGCAAAACGGCGTAGAGACCGAGGAACAGCTTCATCTGGTCGGTCGACTCAGGCAGCGAAAGCTGGGACGCCTCCAGATTGAGCATCTTTCCGAGAACCTTCGGGGTCTCTTCGCCCAGCATGGGAATATTGATCGACATAAGCTGCCCTTTTCTCTGTGTCCTGACCGCGAGCGTCGCTTCACGAACGCTCCTCATGAATTTCATATGGAGCAGGCGGCCAGCGGCGGCAATCGGCGTCCCCTCTAGCATTTTCGCGCCCGGGCGGAAACTGCCCTCCGGGGGAAGAAGGATCACGCCAGCCGGCGAAGCCAGTCCTCTTGCGCAATGACGGCGACGATGCGCTGCGCCCCCTCACGCCAGCTCGCCTGGAGCGTCCGTGCGGGATCGCCGGCGCGACGGCCGGAGAGAACATCCTGGATGGCGGCGGCCAGCGCATCCGGATCATTGACGCGGAAATAGACGGCGCCGTCGCGCCCCACTTCGCGAAACACTGGAATATCGCTGCAAATCACCTGCCGGCCATGACGGGCCGCCTCGACAATCGGCAAGCCGAAGCCTTCCGCGTAGGACGGCAGGACCAGCGCTGTGACATTTTGATACAGATATGTCAGTTCGCCATCCTCGACATCGTCGAACCAAAACAGGCGGCGACCGAATTCAGGATGGCTCGTAATCGCTGCGACCACAGCCTCTTCGTACCATCCCCGCCGGCCCACAATCACAAAGCGCGCAGACGCGCCTTCGCGCCACAGCCGCTCAAAGGCGGCAAGCGCAACACGATGACCCTTGCGGGGTTCGATCGTGCCGACCATCAGAAACGCCGGCGCAGCGCCTGAAACCGACGCGCGAATCTTGTCTCGCGGCGCGGCGGAAGCTGGCGCGGAAAGATCGGCTCCACAGGGAAACCAGCCGATTTTCAATCCCGGTCGATGCGGCAATTTTTGTTGCGCGACATAATCGGCCAATTCTTCCGCCACCGTCTGCGAAATGGCGATAAAAGCGTCGCATTCAATCAGTCCGCGTCGCAGCCAGGCGCGATAACGCGGCACCGTCACCTCATGACAGGCGCCGGGATAAAGCTCCGGAATCAAATCGAAAATGCAGGAGATGATCTCGCCGCCATTGGCGCGAACGGAAGCGAGGATCGGCGCCAGTAATTCAAAAGCGTTCCAACTATCCGAGAGCATCAGAAAACGGTCGCCCGGCGCGATCTCAATTTCCGGATCAGCCTCCGGGTTCGTAGTCGATGCGCCAGAAAGCGAAGCGACAAAAGCATTCGCCGCCAACAGTCGTCCGTTTTCACACCGCACAGCGACAACCGGAAGGCTGCACGCGTCATCCAAAGAGAAAGCGCGCACGATCTCCTTGACCACACGCTGTATGCCTGTGCCGGCGTCACGCTTGACGGTGCCGGTGACGTCAATCAACAGCCGGCGCGCGGGCAGCACAGCTTGTGCGGCAACAATCGGCAGATCATCCGAAATGCTGACGGGCGTCGAAACATCCACCAAGCGCTCAGCATCGTCCTTGCGCGGCCGCCATGCCGCCAGCATATCCGCCAAACGCGCCTCGATGGGGCGCAAAAACTGATAGATATGGCCGGAAACAGAATAAACCAGCCGATAGCGCTCATGCGTCAGATGCAGCATTTCAGCGCGCAGATAATCGAGCTGAAATTCAAGAAGCCGGATGCGCTCCTGCTCGACGTCCTGCTTCTGCGAGGAAGCGTCGTTCATGACGCAAGTCCGCCGTTAAGCTCCGCACGTCGCTCATCAAGCAGCGCGGCAACTGTTTCCCGGATCGGATGACTGGGCGCCCAGCCTGTCGCTGCGCGCAGTTTTGATGATTCGCAAACAACGCTCACAATATCGACGGCTGAAGGACGGACGCGATCCGGATCGACCTCGATCACGAAATTCTTGCGCGACAACGCCTGCAATTCATCAAGAAGCGACCGGATGCTGCGCCCCTCTCCAGAAGACACATTGAAGATCGACACATTCTCCGGCAAATCGCGCGCGATCGCTATCAGCTGTATATAGGCGTCAACGACATCGCGAACATCCAGAAAATCGCGAATGCGCGACAGATCGCCGACCTTGATGCATGGCTCTGCGCGGCCGGCTTCAATGACGGCGACCTGCGCCGCAAAAGACGGCAGGACGAAATCATTACTGCGCTGCCCCGGCCCGGAATGATTGACCGGACGCGCAATCACCAGACGCCCCTCCGCCCGAAACAGATCCGACAAGGCGTATTCGGCGGCGACCTTGGAGCGCGCATAGACGTCGAGCGGTTGCAACCGCGCGTCTTCAGATAAAACGCCGTCATGAAAACTCGCGCCATAAACCGTCGCCGATGACGCAAAAAACATCACCGCCGACGGCGCGTGACGCATGATGGCGCTTCCCAGAAATAACGAGGCGAGCGCATTCACTCGCCATGTCCGCTCAACAAGCTTGGCCGCCTGCCCGGCAGACGCCTGTCCGGCCAAGTGCACGACCAGATCGGGCGCCACATCCGCAACGACGCGATCCACCGACGCTTCGTCGGTCAGATCGCAGATCATCGTTTCAAAGCCGGGAAGATGCGCGGCGTCATCTGGCCGCGCCAGCACAATAATCCGCGCATCAGCGAAAGCGCGGCGCAACGCCAGCGTTATATGCGCGCCGACGAACCCTGTTCCACCAGTGATCAGGATTCGTTCATAGCTCGTCATCGCGGCGGCGATCTTTCGTCAGCTCAAGGGCTCGCGACGCAATCGTTCGAGATCGGCGTCGAGCATTTCCTTGATCATCGTCTCCAGATCGATCTCCGGCTTCCAGCCCAGCGCCTTACGCGCCTTGCTGGAATCGCCCAGCAACACATCGACTTCCGCTGGACGGAAAAACGCCGGATCAATGATCAGATGCTTGTCCATGTCGAGACCGGCATGGGCGAAAGCGATCTTGCACATGTCGCGCACCGTCGTCGTGACGCCCGTCGCCACAACGTAATCGTCGGGCTTCTCCTGCTGAAGCATGCGCCACATACCCTCGACGTAGTCGCGGGCATGGCCCCAATCGCGCTTGGCGTCGATGTTGCCGAGACGCAGTTCTTGCGCCTGCCCAAGCTTGATCGCCGCAACGGTGCGCGTCACCTTGCGGGTGACGAATTCAACGCCGCGCAACGGGCTCTCGTGATTGAACAGGATGCCCGAAGAGGCATGCAGACCGAAGCTCTCACGATAATTGACCGTGATCCAGTGGCCATAGAGTTTGGCCACCGCATAGGGGCTGCGCGGATAAAACGGCGTCGTCTCGCTTTGCATCGGCTCCTGAATGAGCCCGTACATTTCCGAGGAGGACGCCTGATAGAAACGCGCGCCGGGCGCGCCAATCCGCATCGCCTCCAGCATATTGGTGACGCCGATGGCGGTGACATTGGCCGTCAGCAGCGGCTGGCGCCACGACGAGGCGACAAAGGATTGCGCGGCGAGATTATAGATCTCATCCGGCTGCACATCTTTCACCGTGCGCAGCAGGCTCGACAGATCGGCGAGGTCGCCGTCATGCAAATGCACCCGGTCGGCGACGCCGAGCCAGCGCAGGCGATGATCCTCGACGCCGCGATGCGACGAGCGGCGAATAACGCCATGAACCTCGTAACCCTTCTCCAGCAGAAACTGCGAGAGATATGCGCCGTCCTGTCCGGTGATGCCTGTAACAAGCGCGCGCTTGGCCATCATATCTTCCTGTTTTTGCTTGCGTTCATCCGCCTAGCTGAGAGAGCGGAATGCGCCAAAATCAACATCTCATCATCTGGCCGGCGCGCTCACAGGCGCCGGTCTCTGACGGGTCCTCCGGCCTTACAAAATCGCTGGTTAGGAGGCAAGGGCGGCGCCATGCGGGAGTTGGGGACGAGCGCCGGATTCCGGGGCGTCACCACAAAAAACAGGGCCGCAAAAAAACAGGGCCACCGACGCGATGCGTCAGCAGCCCCCAGATCAATCAGCGTTACGCCTCAGGAGAGGTCTTTGCCCTTCGACGGCAGCTTGCCCTCGGGCGTCGCCTTGTCAATCGCCACCGGCAGATATTGCGCCAGCAGCTCGCGCGCCTTGTCGAGGTCGACGCCGGCTTCCTTGGCGGCCGCCTTGATGCGATCCATGCCGAGGGCCTGCCCGATTTCAATTTCGCTCAGGGGCTTGTTGGGATCGGTGGAGATCCAGGACTTCACCTCACGTCCAAAGCCTGTGGTTTCAATCTTCTTGACGACGCCTTCAAGGCCGCCCTGCTGCTCGACATAGGCTTTGACCAAATTCAGCGCCTCGGCGCCGATGACGCCACCCGTAATCGCTTTCAACCAACTCATAATAAATCTCCATATTGCTGCGGCGCCGCGCCGCTATGTTGCGAAATAGTCGCCCCCATGCGCCCGCGCAATGGCGGAGCCGCGTAAATCGCCGCTCGTCATGATCTAAATCAAGGGCGCGCCTGCCTTTTCCCACCAGCCAAGGATGCTTTCCCAGATGTCGTGGGCGCTTTCGGCGTACCAGAACAAATCTCGATCCTCTGGATCGATGACGCCCTCGGCGACCAGAAAATCGACGTTGAAGGCCTGCCGCCAGAAGCTTTCGCCCACCAGCACAATCGGCAGGGGTCTGATCTTGCGGGTCTGCGCCAAGGTCAGGGTTTCGAACAATTCGTCGAAGGTGCCATAACCGCCTGGAAAGGCGACCAGCGCCCGGGCCCGTTGCAGCAGATGCAATTTGCGGATCGCAAAATAATGGAACCGGAAACACAGGCCCGGCGTGAGATAGGGGTTTGGAAATTGCTCGCGCGGCAGCGAAATATTGAAGCCAACCGTCGGCGCGCCAACATCAAACGCACCGCGATTGGCCGCCTCCATCGCGCCGGGTCCACCGCCCGTGACAACCACCAGGCGACGACAGTCGGGGCAGTCGCAGGCGGCGCCGACGAGCGCGCCAAACTCCCGGGCGACATCATAATATTTTGATTTTTCTAATAAACGCTCTGCGACGCTGACCCTTTCACGGAGCCGCGGATCGTCGGGCGAGTTGGCGCTGGCGTCTCGGGCCGCCGCCAGCCGGGCGCGCGCGGCGGAAGGTTCGGCAAGACGGGTCGAGCCAAACACCACGATCGCGTCGGTCAGCCCCTCGGCCTGCAGCAGGGTCTCGGCCTTGAGATAGTCAAGCTGGAGGCGCGGTCCCCGGGCGAGCGGCGAATTCAAAAAATCGAAATCGGAATCCGCTTCCTGATAGGCGGGGCTCTCGATCAGGACACGCACCCGTTCCGGAGCCCCGGGATCTTCATGATCTGGCTTTGGTCGATCGCCCGGCAAGGCGGATTGACGATGAACCGGATGCGGCGGGTCCGGCGGACGACAGCCGCAACCGGCGGCGTCCTTATCTTCTGCCCGGGTCGTCATGGATCGCCCCTTTTCTTTATTTCCTGACTCTCCCGGCGTATACCACGCGCGACGAACCGCTTCAGGCGGAAATGGAAGGACCAAGGGCGAGAGACAATGGCCGGGCACAGTCAGTTCAAGAACATCATGCACAAGAAGGGCAAGCAGGACGCGATCCGCTCCAAGCTCTTCAGCAAGCTCGCCCGCGAAATCACCGTCGCCGCCAAAATGGGACTGCCCGATCCGAATATGAACGCCCGCCTGCGCGCCGCCGTGCTCGCCGCCAAGGCGGAAAACATGCCCAAGGATAATATTGAGCGCGCGATCAAAAAGGCGTCGGGCGCCGATGCGGAGAATTATGACGAAGTCCGCTATGAGGGCTATGCGCCCGGCGGCGTCGCAGTGATCATCGAGGGACTGACCGACAACCGCAACCGCACAGCGGGCGAAGTGCGCTCCTATTTCACCAAGGCTGGCGGCGCGCTCGCCGAGACTGGCGCGGTGTCCTTCATGTTTGACCGCGTCGGCCTGATCGAATTCGACAAAAAGGTCGCCTCCGAAGACGCGATGATGGAAGCGGGGATCGAGGCGGGCGCCGACGACGTCGTCACCACCGAAGAAACTCACGAGATCATCACCACGGTTGAAAGCCTGCGCGACGTCGCCAAGGCTTTGGAAGAAAAATTCGGCGACTCCCGTAAGGCGGCGCTGGTCTGGCGACCGCAGAACACAATCAAGGTCGATGATGAGGCGGGCGAAAAAATCCTCAAGCTGGTGAATGCGCTGGAGGATAATGACGACGTCCAGAACGTCTACGCCAATTTCGAAATCTCCGACGCGCTGATGGCCAAGCTCGCAGGCTGATCCAAACGGATAACCGCAATGTGCCTGCTCTGCGGCCTTACGCCGTCAAAGGAACCGCAGCGGCTGCGGCGGCGTGAATTTATCGCCGGCGCTGTCGCCGCAGCTGTTACGCCATCGCTGGCGCATGCGGAAACCAACGGCAGCACGCCCAAACCGCAAAACGCCATCTCTCCCGATGCGGCGCTGGCGCGCTTGCTGGAAGGCAATCAGCGTTTCTTGGAGGACGGCGAGAAGCGACAGGATTTCGGCGCTGAGCGCGAAGCGCTATTGCGCGGGCAGAATCCTTTTGCGGCAGTGCTGAGCTGCGCCGACTCGCGTCTGGCTCCGGCCTATATCTTCGACAGCGAACTCGGCGATCTCTTCAATATCCGCATCGCCGGCAATTTCGCGGCGCCGGAAGTGATCGCGAGTTTCGAATATGCGGTTCTCAAGCTGAATACGCCGCTACTCATGGTGCTGGGACATGAGAAATGCGGAGCGGTGGAGGCGGCGCTGCAAACCGCCAGAACCGGCGAAAGATTGCCGGGCCATCTGCCGCTTCTGGCCGAAGCCATTGCGCCGGCGCTCGCCGATGTTCACGTCGCCCGGCCAGAGGACGAACTCGCCACCGTCATCAATCACAACATTCAAATCAATGTCGCGACGCTGCGCGCGGCGTCGCCGATTCTGGATCATGCGGTCGCCAGCAAAAAAATACGCGTGGTTGGCGGGCTGTACCGGTTGGAGAGCGGCCGTGTGGATATTTTATATCCATAGGAAGCGCGAGCGTCGGATACTCAAAAAACCGGCCCATGCTGAAGGCGCGTCCGCGCCACAACGGCAGCCAACAAAAATATCTTATCGTTAACTAAATTTTTCGACGCGGTTTTAACGGCTCGTTCGGCAGGCTTTCGGGCATGGCCCGCCGTGTCTCCCTCCTTTTGGCGCTCGTTCTCGCCGCCGCGCTCGCCGGCTGTTCGGGACCGTTCAAGCCGCAACGGCCGGCATGGCGCACACACGCCGAAAACGCCTGTTTTGCGCAAAAACGCGTGCAGCCTTCGGCCTATGTCGCGCTCGCCAATGAGGTCGACGGCCCCGGCATCTGCGGCCTCACCAAACCCTTCAAAGTGACGGCCCTTCAGGGCGGCGCGGTGACCTTTAACGCTACGGCGACGCTCGATTGTCCGATGGTCGCCGAACTCGACGCCTGGCTCGCGGATGTGGTGCAGCCGGCAGCGCAGGCCCGCTTCGGCCAGAGCGTCGCGCAGATTAATTCAATGGGCTCCTACGCCTGCCGCGGCATGAACAACCAGCGCGGCGCGCAGCTTTCCGAACATTCCTTCGGCAATGCGCTCGACATTGGCGGTTTCGTTCTCGCCGACGGTCGCCTGATCACGCTGGTCAACGACTGGTGGCGCGGCGATGAACAAACGCGCGCTTTTCTCATGGACGTGCATCGCGGCTCCTGCGGACATTTCACAACTGTATTGTCGCCGGGCTCGAACGCCTTTCACTACAATCATATTCATATTGATCTGGCGCAGCATGGCCGCTCGGGACGCAGCATCTGCAAGCCGGCGCCGCAGGAAACGCTGCCCCCGCCTGATCTATCGCCGCTGGTGGCGCAGCAAACGCCGCTCGCCATTGGTGATGAAGCGGACAATGACACCAGCGGCAAGCCGCCCGCCGCCGCCTTCGACAATGCGGCGAACGGCCCCGACGCGCTGGGACCGCTTAATGCGCCGGATGAGCCCGCAACGCCGCTGCCGCCGGCGCGCATTGGCGTGGGCGATCCTTCCGACGTAACGTCAAGCATTCGAAAAAAGAGCGTCCGATAGAAACCGCCGTCCGCGCGCTAGGGGTCGGTTATCGGGCGGCGTTTAGCCGCCGCTCAAACTTCCTCCGGCAAGCGCCGGCTTATCCGGCAAGCCGTTTTTAATTTTATCGAGGATCTTCGGCAGCTCTTCCGGCTCGGGGTTCAGGTCGCGGGCGTGATTCCACTGGAATTGCGCCTCAAGTTTGCGGCCAACGCGCCAATATGCGTCACCCAGATGATCATTGATCACCGGATCGGAAGGCTTGAGATCGATCGCTTTTTCGAGCTCATTGACGGCGTCATTGTAACGACCAAGCCGGTAATAGGCCCAGCCAAGGCTGTCGACCACATAACCATCGCGCTGACGCAGATCCACCGCACGACGCAGCATCTTGAACGCTTCATCGAGATTGGCGCCCTGATCCACCCAGCTATAGCCTAGATAATTAAGAACCAGCGGCTGATCGGGATTGAGTTCCAGCGCCTTTTTCAGATCAGCCTCGGCCTGCGGCCAGTGCTTGTTCCGCTCATTCACAATGCCGCGGTAATAATAGAGAATCCACTGGCTCTTATCGGGCATTTTTTGCAACGACAGAACGCGTGAATAGGTTTCCGACGCTTCGCTGAACATCTTGCGCGAACGCTGAAGATTGCCCAGCGCAGTCAGCGCCTCTTCATTTTCAGGATGCGCAGCGACAACCTTCTGCAGATGTTCGGTCGCCTCTTTCGACTTGCCCAGCGTTTCCAGCAGCAGCGCCGCCTGAACGTCGGCGTTCACGCGCAAGGGATCGTCTTTCGGCACGCTTTCGTACAGATCGATCGCCGTTTCGCCTTGCTTCATGCGCTCGTAAACATCCGCAAGCGTGATGATCGCCAGCGCATTTTGCGGCGCAAGATTAAGCGACATGCGCAAATAGATCAGCGACGCGAGTTCATCGCCCTGTCGTCCGCCTGATGAGCCAAGGCCAAACAAGGCTTCGCCGGCGCCCTGCCGGGCGTTCTGGACAAAAGGCGGCAGCGGTTTGCCGGCGTCGAGCGCTGCGATGGCGGCGACGATGGTCGGGTGGTTCGGTAGAACCTCGCTGAAATCCTTATAAACCTTGCGCGCATCGTCGACATGGCCATGACTGGCGAGAAAACGTCCATAGGCGTCGACGACACGTAGCAAATTATGCTCGGCGCCATAGGCCGCCGCGAAACGTCGCTGGGCTACAGCGACGTCGCCGCCAAGATCGGCGATCAGCGCAGCGTGATAATCGCGGAAGACGACAAACACATCTTCCTTGAGCGTATCCAGCGTCGCCAGCGCGCGACGCGTGTCACCGGCGCCTGCGTAGGTCCAGGCGGTGAGCAGCGTTGAGGTGATGTCCTTGCTGCGATCGCCGCCGCCACGCGCGAGTTCGGCGCGCGCCGGCGCCCAGCGATCGTTTTCGATATGATCGACCGCCAGCGTGAGACGCGCCAGGCCATTGCCGCGATCATGCGTCAAAACCTGTTTGGCGAGCGGCGCCGCCTGGTCAATTGACCCATTGGCGAGAGACGCGACAAAAGCGCGGTCGATCAGGTCGCGATTTTTGGGATCGACGCGCAGCGCTTCGTTAAAGAAGGTCGCAGCGGCCAGCGTGTCGCGTTCCGAGCCGGCGACAATGGCTGCGAGATAATTTCCCGACAGCCCCGCGCCAACCTCGAAGGGCCGCGGCACAGCCAGATCGCCCTGCGCCGTCGCGCCGCTTGCATTGGCGGAAAGGGCCAGAAGAGCTGTGGCGAGAGCGAGGGGCCCCGCAACCCGCGTGGCGAGGACGCGGCGATGACGGGCGGTCGAACGAATGAACTGTCGCAAGGGCGGGATCCTGACAATGCCGAAGGATAGCCGGCCGGAGAACAAACGGAAGGCTCCGGCGAACGCATGGCGCGTAAAACGAACCACTCGCCCCTGAAAATGGCCGTTTTGCGCCGTCGCCGCAAGGGCCACGACGCAAAACGTCCTGTTTGACTCACGCCTTCTTGATGGCGTTCACAATCTTCTGGGCGGCGTCGTCGAGATCGTCAGCCGGAATGACGTTGAGGCCCGACTCGCTGATGATCTTTTTGCCAAGATCGACGTTGGTGCCCTCAAGACGCACGACCAGCGGCACCTTGAGGCCAACTTCCTTCACTGCCGCAATCACGCCTTCGGCGATGGTGTCGCAGCGCATGATGCCGCCGAAAATATTGACCAGAATGCCCTTCACATTCGGATCGGCGGTGATGATTTTGAACGCCGCCGTCACTTTCTCGGCCGTGGCGCCGCCGCCGACGTCGAGGAAGTTCGCCGGGAAGGCGCCGTAGAGCTTGATGATGTCCATCGTCGCCATGGCGAGGCCAGCGCCATTGACCATGCAGCCGATGTTGCCATCGAGGGAGATGTAGGCGAGATCGTGCTTCGAAGCCTCGATCTCCTTCTCGTCCTCTTCCGACAGATCGCGCAATTCGGCGAGTTCCGGATGACGGAACAGCGCGTTGTTCTCGAAGCTCACCTTGGCGTCGAGGCAACGCAGCTTGCCATCCTTGGTGACGATCAACGGATTGATCTCCAGAAGCTCCATGTCCTTGGAGACAAAAGCCGTAAACAGCTTCTCGGCAAGATCGCCCGCCTGTTTGGCGAGATCGCCCTTCAGGCCCAGCGCATCGGCGATATGACGACCATGATGCGGCTGAAGGCCAGTCGCCGGATCGACGGAGAAGGTGACGATTTTCTCGGGCGTATCATGGGCGACTTTTTCAATATCCATGCCGCCTTCGGTCGAAACGACGAAGGAGATGCGCGAGGTGACGCGATCGATCAGCATCGACAGATAGAATTCCTTGTCGATGGCGGCGCCGTCCTCGATGTAGAGGCGATTGACCTGCTTGCCGGCGTCGCCGGTCTGCAGCGTAACGAGCGTCGCCCCGAGCATCTGCTTGGCGAAAGCGGCCGCCTCATCAACCGATTTGGCGATGCGCACGCCGCCCTGCTCGCCGGCGGAGGATTCCTTGAACTTGCCCTTGCCGCGACCGCCCGCGTGAATCTGCGCCTTCACAACATAGACCGGGCCAGGGAGCTGACGAGCGGCGGCGGCGGCGTCCTCAGCCTTCAGCACCGGCACGCCGACCGCGACGGGAGCGCCAAAATCACGCAAAATGGCCTTGGCCTGATATTCGTGGATATTCATCCCTACGGTCTCCCTCGCCTTTAAATTCACGGGCGCGCCAGCGCTCCGGGCGGAAAATCAACACCGGTAATGGGCATGGACGGGTGGCCGCCGTCAAGCGGCGGAAAAGCCGCAGGGGGCGCCGCCTGAGCGGCAGACCTGACGGTTGAACAGGGCAAGGCTACGCCAAGCGGGCCGACGGGGCCTATGCGCTGTAAACAATTGATTATAATAGCTTTTTTCAAACAGGCCGGCGCGATTGTGATCCCGCGCCTGCCCGCTGACCCGGAGATCAGCTGGCGAGAGAAGGCTGCACTCTCTGCTGCAGGAAGCTCAGCGCCTCCGGCGGGGCGCCGCGCACAGGCAAAACAATAAAATGATTGGTCGCGAGGATCAGCAGCCAGACATCCTCAAAAGTCCGGATCTCGCGGATGCGCGGCCATTCAATGAGAGGCGCGGCGGCGCTCGCCTCAATCACCAGCCCCTCTTCGCGCAGCCGCACCAGCGGATGACGGCCGCCACGGGCGAGGCCGGCGCGCAAACGCCGCATATGCATCCGCCAACCCGCAAACAGAAAGATCCCGAGCAGGAGCAAAACAGCTACAAGCAATTCGGCGCCCAGTTCTCCATCTCCGGAATAATAGAGCGCGCCGCAGGCGAAGAGGATCAATGCGATGGGCAGAAACGTGAGAAGCGCGTTTTCACGAAACACCGCGCCAGTGACAAAGCCGGAAACGGCGCGGCGCAGAATTTTCTCATCATAGGCGACATTGAAAGCATACAAATCGGACGCATAATCCGGCGTCCGGGGATCATAGCGAGTCATGGGGTTCCTCCTCACGCGAAGGAGGAGTTAAGCCCCTTCGCGACTTCGATCAGCGAGCGGACGGAGCCGACCGACTTCTCGAACATCTGACGCTCAGTGGCGTCCAACTTGATCTCCATGACCCTCTCAACGCCACCCGCGCCGATAACGACCGGGACGCCCACATAGAGACCATTCACCCCATATTCGCCTTGCAGGTAGGCGGCGCAAGGCATGAGGCGTCGTTTGTCGCGTAAATAACTTTCCGCCATGGCGATCGCCGCCGTCGCCGGCGCGTAGAAAGCGGAGCCGGTCTTGAGCAGGCCGACGATCTCTCCGCCGCCTTTGCGGGTGCGCTCAACAATCGCCTCCACCCGCTCCTGGGTTGTCCAACCCATTGCGATCAGATCCGGAAGCGGCACGCCGCCGACGGTGGAGTAGCGCACCGAAGGCACCATATCGTCGCCATGGCCGCCGAGCACAAAGGCGCTCACATCTTCCACCGAGACCTTGAACTCTTCGGCCAGAAAATAGCGGAAACGTGCGGAATCAAGCACGCCCGCCATGCCGACCACCCGGTTGACCGGCAGGCCGGAGGCCTTCTGCAGCGCCCAGACCATCACATCGAGCGGATTGGTGATGCAGATCACGAAAGTGTTGGGCGCATGCTCGCGAATGCCGGCGCCGACCTTGGCGATGACCCCGAGGTTGATGTTCAGAAGATCGTCCCGGCTCATGCCCGGCTGGCGGGGAATGCCCGCCGTGACGATGACGACATCGGCGTCCTTGATCGCCGCATAATCCGAAGCGCCCGCGCAATCGGCGTCAAACCCGGCGATCGGCGACGCCTGGGCGAGATCCAGCGCCTTACCCTGCGGCACGCCATCGGCGATATCAAACAATACGATGTCGCCCAGCTCCTTCAGGCCAGCAAGATGGGCAAGCGTCCCGCCTATTTGTCCGGCCCCGATCAGGGCGATTTTTTTGCGCGCCATCCGTCAATCTCTTTCACAAATCGGATTACAAAGTGCTAGCGCGGTTTAGGTCCCGTGGGAAGCCGGCGCCGGGGCCTTTTTGCCCCGAAAACCGGCAATCTGCACCAGAGCGCGCGAATGTCGCAAGCCTTGCACAGGACGCCCCCGCCCCCCACCTCCCAGCCAACGCCGCCGGTTCGCCGCAGCGGTCAAAACTGAGGAATGGGGTGGGAACATGAACCGCAAAACGACGCGCGCCACGATCGGCTTGGCCACAGGTCTGATGACGCTGTGCGCGGCCGGCCTGGCCAGCGCTGGAGACGCCGCAACCACGGATCGCGATGAAGCCGAGCTGCTGAAATATTTCGACAAGGTCGATGTCTGGCATTTCCCGGTCGACACTACGGTGCGTTACAATAATCAGGACGCCGTCGTCACCCGTGAAGCGGTGATGCAGCCGGCGCCTACCGGCGAACTCTGCTACATCCGCTTCGATCTGGTGAAGGGCGAAGGCGATTTCGGCTACGGCCTCAAGCCCGCCAGCGCGCCCGGCGCCCGCAGCCCGGCGCAGTGGGGCGTAAATGTGCTCAAACGCGGCACCGTGCTGAACCAGTATTATTCGGCGCTGAAGCTCAATACGATCTACTACCTCGTGGAAGGCCCCAAAAACGCCGAAGCGAAGGAAATCTGCGCCCGCAAGCAGGTCGCCGCCACACCCGAGGCCGGCAACGCCTATAAGGGACCCTGGTCCGATCTTGTGACAAAGGTTCGCGCGATTCATGGCTGGCCGACCGCGGCGCATTAATCGGCACTAGACAGGACCCATGCCATTTGCTACTTGCGCCCGATCATCGCGTGGCCGTTAACGCCGCCCGACGGGCGCATAGCTCAGTTGGTAGAGCAGCTGACTCTTAATCAGCGGGTCCAAGGTTCGAGCCCTTGTGCGCCCACCAATAAAATCAAGTGCTTACAAGATTTGCTGGTGGAATAAAAATATTCTGGTGACCACTTGGTGTCCAAGCGGCTCCGGAAGACGACCACCATGTCTACGAACTGCCCGCTCTGCGCCCAACAGTAATTCTTAGCGCCCTACCCCCGGGTCGATGGGCTTTCAGACAACTTGCTCACAACACGATGGCTGCTCAAAGATTTTTTGGAGCGGGCAAAGATATGGTTGCTATTCATGACGTTGGTGACAGCTTTGTTGCTGTCAAGAATTAATGTCCTGTATGCACTGCTCAGGAACGCCAATCAGAGCAGATGAGAGGCCGGCATGAAATCGAAAAAACATCCATCAACTATGAAACGAATATCCGTTACGGTTGATGATGAATTTTTGTCTGCTCTCGATGGCTACATGAAGCAAGGAGGGCACGAGAGTATTTCGGAGGCGATT
>JALRFG010000229.1 GCA_023253795.1 Methylocystis sp. | reverse complement strand
ATACTGATGTTCATGATTTGTTTTTTAGCCTTCGCGACGACTTTCCGGCCGGCTGTCCCGGCGGGGTCGTGAGCGGCGGCGCAGGGAGCGGTGTTTTCCGATGCTGACAAAAAAGCAGAGCGACCTGCTGCGGTTCATCCATGAACGGTTGAAGGAGACCGGCGTGCCGCCCTCCTTCGACGAGATGAAGGAAGCGCTCGATCTGCGCTCCAAATCCGGCATTCACCGCCTGATCCTGGCGCTGGAGGAACGCGGCTTCATTCGCCGTCTGCCCAATCGCGCCCGCGCGCTGGAGGTGCTGCGTCTGCCGGAATCGGCGACGCCGCGCAGCAGCGGCGGTCGCGGCGGCAAATTCGCGCCGGAAGTCATCGAAGGTAATCTTGGCCGGGTGCGGCCGATGAACGAACGGCGCGAGGAGGAGAGCCATCAGCAAGTGGCGATCCCGGTCATGGGGCGCATCGCCGCCGGCACGCCGATTTCCGCGATCCAGAGCCGCAGTCATACGATCAGCCTGCCGCCCGATCTGCTGACCAGCGGCGAACATTACGCGCTTGAAGTGCGCGGCGACTCGATGATCGAGGCCGGCATTCTCGATGGCGATATGGTGGTGATCAAAAAGCAGGAGACGGCGGACACCGGCGATATTGTCGTCGCGCTGATCGACGATGACGAGGCGACGCTCAAACGTTTACGCAAGCGTGGCGCGTCGATTGCGCTTGAGGCGGCCAATCCGGCTTATGAAACCCGCATTTTTGGCCCGGATCGCGTGCGCATCCAGGGCAAGCTGATCAGTCTGGTCCGACGTTACTGATCCGCTTCGGCTATCGACGCGAGACGACGCCAGATCATGGCGGCTCGTCGTCGTCGGGCGCTTCTTCCCTTTCAGGGATCGACGTTGACGCCGGAAGCGGTTTCCGGCGCGGCGCCGGCGGCGGCGACCATGGACGATCTTCTCCGCTTTCCCGCGCCGTCGTCCACAGAATGGCGGTTTCCTGAAAACGCAAGGTGACGGCGCCAGTTTCAGCGAGTCTGTCACGATCGATCACCACCGGCGCGGCGCAACCCGATGGCGCATGCAAAGGCGTGACGATCATCGCGACACGCGCGCAATCTTCGACAAAAGCCTCGCGCGCCTGCACCACAGAAATGTAACGGCCATCGATGGCGCGTCCAATGCAGGCGCGCTCGTCGCAACTGCCGCCCGCCGCGTCGCCTGCTGGTCGCGGATCGGCGTCGGCGCGCAGCCATTGTTCGGTGGCGAAGGCTTGCGGATTTTTGCCAATCAATGTCAGAGTGCCTGAAGGCTGACGCAAGGCGACGGCGTCGCCGGTCGGCGCGATTGCGAGATCAAATCCGGCGCCGGCGCGCGCGCCCATCAGGCCGAGCAGCAGGAAGGGCAGAGCGGTCGCTTTAAACGGCCAGCTCCGCCAAAGCGTCGCCGACAGTACCGCGAGCGCCAGAAAACCAAGCGCCCATGGCGCAAAGGCTTTCACCGGCAGGCTGGCGCCCGGCGCCGCGGCGATCAGACCGGCGAGCCACATCACCAGCTCGATGCCGAGTTTGAGATAAAACCAGACGAAGCCGTCGAGTCCGAGCGGATACAGCAAAGCGCCGAGCAAGGCGCAGGGCACGGCGAAGAATTCGATGATCGCCAGCGTCAAGGGATTGCCGATCAGCACATAGGGGCTGAGCTCGTGAAAATCGGCGGCCATGAACGCTGCGGTGGCGCCGGTTGCGCAAACTGTCGCGAGCAGCAAGTTGCCCGGCCCATGCAGCAGACGCTCGATGAGGATCTCGAGCCATTCGGCGAACGCACTGGGGACTTGAGTGGGAGAAACAACAGGGAGGCGGCTTTTCGCCATATAATCGCTGCGCCATTCATAGACGGCGATCAGCGCTGCGACGGCGGCGAAAGAGAGCTGAAAACTTGCGCCGAGCAGCGCTTCCGGCTCGACAAGGATGACGTAGAACGCAGCCAGCGCAAGATTGCGCATCGACAGCGATGGACGGTCGAGGATCACGGCGCCCAGCATGATCGTCGTCATCGCCAGCGCGCGCTGCGTGCCGACGCGCGAACCCGTGCCGAGGTCGTAAAGAACGGCGCCGAGGATTGCGAGCGCCGCCGCCCATTTGT
>JALRFG010000228.1 GCA_023253795.1 Methylocystis sp. | reverse complement strand
TCCGTCGGCGTCGCCGTGACGCTGCAGCCGCGCGACAAAACTCTCACCGACGCCGAGATTGAGGCCGTCGCCCTCAAAATAGTCACAGAGGCAGGAAAGAAGACAGGCGCAACGCTGAGGTAGAACCATGCCTGGAATTTTCTGGATCGTTTTCGCCCTGCTCATCGCCGCTCCGGCGGCGGCGGAACCGCGCAGCATCGACGATTGCGAAAAGATCAAGGAGCCGGAGGCCTATAATCTGTGCCTCGCCTCCTTCGGCCCGACGCGCGGCCAGCACAACAAGAGCTATCCGGGCGTCGCCAGCGAGGGCGACAAGGCCGTCGACAAAAACGAAACCGCGACCCAGGTCGGCGCCGCGGAGACCGGCAAAGGCGGCCGGCAGGCGCGCGGCGGACGCAGTCATGGCCGCCGTCACGGCTGGGGCGGCGGACGACACGGCGGGCGAACCCGGATGGAGTTTCGGACCGGACGCTGATAAAAAACGCACAAATTATCGCTTGGCAAAAGCCTTTCGTCCTATTATGTAACGCATTCCGGGGCTGACGACTGAATTGCGGCCTCGTCTTCAAATTTGAGCTTCCGCCTGAACCGCAGATAAAATCAATATCTTGCGAGGATGGCGGTGGATAGGCCGGCGGAACCGGGGGATTTTCCTCGTGTCCTGTCCGGCCATGTCCTGTCCGAGACTGCCGGCGCGCGCCAGGGACTTTACAGCCCCGAAGCGGCTCAATCGGCTCGAAAAACCCCGGATCATCCGGAATTTTTCGGGCGGCCTGCACAGACGGGGAAACGGAAAAATTTTTGAGGCCGCGAACGGTTTCCGCCAGCGTCCTTTGAATTTGGTTCGCGCCCCCTGAACCGGAGCCCTTCGGGCGACGGGGACAGGATCTACGGCGCCGGTCGCCCCGCTCCCGCGGATCAGCAACCGGCATGTCGCAACCGGCGGGATTTTCCCGCCAGTGGAGAGAGCAACCGTGGATAGAGCGGAGAAAAAAGAAGCGGTCGCGGCGCTACGCGAAGTCTTTACGAAGACCGGCGTTGTCGTCGTCGCCCACTACTCCGGCCTGACCGTGGCCCAGTTGCAAAACCTGCGCAAGCAGGCGCGCGACGCGGGCGCTACGGTCCAGGTCGCAAAGAACCGCCTCGCCAAGATCGCTCTCGATGGCACCGACGTCGCTTCGATCGCGCCCCTTCTCAAGGGGCCGACACTGATCGCCTATTCAGACGATCCGATAGCGGCGCCGAAAGTCGCTGTGGCCTTCGCCAAGGATAATGACAAGTTCGTCATCCTCGGCGGCGCCATGGGCCCGACAGCCCTAAACGCGGACAGCGTGAAGTCGCTTGCGACCATGCCGTCCCTCGACGAACTGCGCGCAAAGCTCGTGGGCCTCATCCAGGCGCCCGCGACCAAGATCGCTCAGCTCTCGACCGCGCCGGCCGCGAAGCTGGCGCGCGTTTTCGGGGCCTATGCCAACCGAGACGCGGCCTAAGCAGGCACGCTTACCAAGACAGAACCAAATTCAAAGGACCTAAATCATGGCTAACCTCGAAAAGATCGTCGAAGACCTCTCGGCCCTCACCGTTCTTGAAGCCGCCGAGCTGGCGAAGCTTCTCGAAGAGAAGTGGGGCGTTTCGGCCGCCGCCGCCGTGGCGGTCGCCGCTGCGCCGGCTGCTGGCGGCGGCGCCGCTGCCGTGGAAGAGAAGACCGAGTTCAACGTGATCCTGGCTTCGGCCGGCGACAAGAAGATCGAAGTCATTAAGGAAGTTCGCGGCATCACCGGCCTCGGCCTGAAGGAAGCCAAGGACCTCGTCGAAGGCGCGCCGAAGCCGATCAAGGAAGGCGCTTCCAAGGATGAAGCCGAGAAGATCAAGGCGACCCTCGAGAAGGTCGGCGCCAAGGTCGAACTCAAGTAAGTTCGCAGCCGTCCTCAGACGGCGCAGAATTCAAGATACGCGGTCCCGGCGCACAGCCGGGGCCGCGCGCGGTTGACAGGGGCGCGACGGCGACAGGCCGGATCAGACGCCGCAAGGGTGAACGACGGCTCACGACGAGCGGTCGACCCTTCCAAGAAGAGGCTCGAAAAGCGACATGGCTCAGACGATGGCTCAAACGTCGGCGCGTAAGTTCACCGGTCG
>JALRFG010000227.1 GCA_023253795.1 Methylocystis sp. | reverse complement strand
GATCGTCGAGCCGCTGGTCTTGGCGTGACGCAACAACGCCTGCGCGCTCGCCCGCACCTGCGTCACCGTGCC
This sequence comes from Methylocystis sp., assembly GCA_023253795.1. Classification (GTDB taxonomy): domain Bacteria; phylum Pseudomonadota; class Alphaproteobacteria; order Rhizobiales; family Beijerinckiaceae; genus Methylocystis. Next base: position 2,085 of record JALRFG010000227.1, on the reverse strand, counting down.
GGGCGCCGCCGGGGCGATGTCGGTGTGCATGGTCTGGATCGAGTCGATGACGACCAGCGCCGCCGGCTTGCCGGTCTTGAGCGTGGCGAGAATATCCTCGACCTGCGTTGCGGAAGCGAGATCCACAGTCGCGTCCGCGAGGCCCAATCGGCCGGCGCGCAGCCGCACCTGGTCGACCGCCTCTTCGCCGGAAATATAGATGACCCGTTCGCCGCGCCGGGCCAGCGCCGCGCAGGCCTGGATCAGCAGCGTCGATTTGCCGATGCCCGGCTCGCCGCCGAGCAGGAGCACCGATCCCGGCACAAAGCCGCCGCCGGTGACGCGATCGAATTCTTCGACTCCGGTGACGATGCGCGCCGCCGGCCGGGCGTCGCCGGCCAGCCCTTCCAATTCAATCGCGCGGCCACGCCCGACGCGCAGCGCCGGCGCGCCGCCCTCGATCTCCTCGACGAGCGTGTTCCAGTCGCCGCAGGATTCGCATTTGCCTTGCCAGCGCGGAGAGACGGCGCCGCAGCTCTGGCAGATGAAAACGGAGCGTGATTTCGCCATGACCGCTTGGCGCATGTCAGGGCGCGGGTTGTCAAGAATTCTTTATATCTTCCTTTTACGTCCCACCCTCAAATGCAACGGAACCTGCAACGGCCCGATCAGCTCCGTGCGCCACGTCTCCGCCAGCTCTTCTCTCACCAGCGCCAATGGATCGACGCCGGTTGCGTTTCGATATTTCGTCGGCGCCGACCATGTGCCGAGAAAATCCAGCAGTTCGTCGCTCGTTTGCGCGACTTCGACATGAAATGCCGGCGCTTCGATTTCGATAAAGGGAAAGGGCAGGTTTTTGTATTGGCCGAAATAATAGACCGACACCGGCCCCCAATATGCTCCGAGAATATCGGTCTTGAGTTTTTCGAGAACGGCGTTCACCGCTTGCGAGGATGTCCATGGCCAGTCGTAGGTCCATAGCCCGATCACGCCGTCGGGTTTCAGCGCGCGCCGCGCTTGCACATAAAAAAGATCCAGATCGAACCAGTGGACCGAACAGGCGCAGGTGATCAGATCGACCTGCGCATTGAGATCAATATTCTCTTCGGCGGAAAATTGCGCGTAATCGATGTTGGGCGCGCGCGTCGCCTGCGCCAGCAAACGCGCATCGGCGTCGGTGGCGCGAACATGGCGGAAAGAGCGCGCGAGTTTTTGCGCCGCCTGTCCGGTTCCGGTTCCGCAATCCCACGCAAGCTCGCGCGCCGGCGCGATCTGCGCCAGCCAGTCGAACAGCGCGTCGGGATAGCTCGGGCGCCGGGCGCGATAGGCGCCGGCGTCGTGTCCGAAAATACGATTGTCGCGGGCGTCCGTCATCGCAGCGCCAAGCGTGGCCGCGTGATCACCAGCGGATCAGCGCCGATCCCCAGGTGAAGCCGCCGCCGACCGCTTCCAGCATGACGAGATCGCCATCCTTGATGCGTCCGTCCTTGCGCGCCACCGAAAGCGCCAGCGGCACGCTCGCCGCTGAAGTGTTGCCATGCAGTTGCACGGTGGCGACGACCTTCTCCGGCGCAATGCCGAGCTTGTGCGCGGACATGTCGATGATGCGCCGGTTCGCCTGATGCGGCACGAACCAATTGAGGTCTTGCGCGGTCAATCCGGTGGCGGCGAAAGCGTCGGTGACGACATCGGTGACCTGTCCGACGGCGAAGCGGAAAACTTCCTTGCCCTCCATCCGCAGATGGCCAACCGTCTGGGTGGCGGAGGGGCCGCCATCGACATGCAGCTTGGCGCGGTGACGACCATCGGAGCGCAGATGCGTTGTCAGCACGCCGCGTTCGTCGAGACTGCCGGTCGAGGGGCGCGCTTCGAGAACAATGGCGCCGGCGCCGTCGCCAAACAGCACGCAGGTGGTGCGGTCGTTCCAGTCGATGATGCGCGAGAAGGTTTCGGCGCCAATCACCAGCGCGCGCTTGTGCGAACCGGAGCGCAGAAATTTATCGGCGGTCGTCACCGCGAAAACGAAACCCGAGCACACCGCCTGCAAGTCGAAGGCCGCGCCATGGGTCAGGCCCAGCGCCGCCTGAATTTGCGTGGCGGTGGAAG
>JALRFG010000226.1 GCA_023253795.1 Methylocystis sp. | reverse complement strand
AAATTAATTGGGGGTGGATCAGCTGAGCGGAGCAACGTTATTCCATTTCCCCGCAGGCATTGAGCGTACGTCGCTATAGTGACGATTGAGAAGTCCCTTGAAAACAACGGCAAATATAGAGGTGTTGTGACAAGTAAGTTTTTGAAATTATTAAATTAGGTAAAGATTGATGGTTTGACGTGCTTACAAAAGCGTCGATCCCTCAAACGAAGGCAGGGCCTCATCGTCAGGAAGTTATTGCTCGCTCCCGGTTCCCCTAGAGTTTCAGTTCACGCGATATCTCCAATGTTTTCCACTTGTTGTTTGAATGTGCGTTTACGCCCAATTTACCCAATTTTTCTGATTTTTTGATGTGGGTTTTGGTGTGGGATTAGCAAATTTACAAATTCATAATATGCTGATAAATATAGAAGAAGACGGCTTCGTTTGCGCGCAGGGCAGGAATTGCCGCAATATCATCCTGTCTCACCCACAAAAATGGTTAATGCGCGTAAACTAAAACGCCGTTGGTAAACATAATCTTAATCTTGACCATTCAGGCGAGCGCCGCACAAGCATGCAGAGCCGGCTCATTTTTGAGGTTTCAACGCCCGCCGCTCTGACGGCGGCGACGGATTGCGGCGCATCGGTCCTATTGGCGCCAATCGCCGCATGGGGCGCAGAACTGCGCCGCCTGACGCGCGCTGGCGACGTCGCCGCCAGCGTTTTTGTCGCCATCCCTGCGGCTGACGACGACGCGCTGGACGCTGAACTCGATGTTCTGGGCGCGGATTTGCCGGATGGGGTTTTTCTTGCCGATTGCCGCAGTCGCGCCGATCTTCAGCAGGTTTCGGCGAAGCTCGCCCTGCGCGAGGCGCTGGCCGGTCAGCCGGATGGCTCGGTGCGGATCGTGGCCATGGCGGCGCAGTCGCCGGCCGGGGCGCTGACGCTTTCCAAGCTTGCCGGAGGCTTTCGTCGTCTTGAAGGATTGGCCTTCGATCCCGGCGCGCTGGCCCGGGCCGCCCGGCTCGCCCCGGCGGCGCCAGCGCTGGCGGCGGCCGAATCGCAAGTAATTTTTGCCGCCGCCGCCGCCGGCGTCCCGGCGTTTTTTGTCCCGCCGCCTCAGGAGGATGCGGAAAGAACGGCCGAACGCTGCGCGCAGGCGCGCCGCGCCGGTTATGACGGCATGGTCGTTCAAACGCCGGCGCAATATGTCGCCGTCCGCACGCGGCTCGCAATGATCGACAAAAGGCCATGATCCGGGCCATAGATCATTTGAGATGATTGCTCCGACCCGCCAAATCGCCGCCGCCCTCATGCTCGCCCTGATCGTTCCGGGCTCCGGCGTCGCCGCGCCGCCCGCGCCGCATCATGGCGCGCACAAGCCGGGCGAGGCGCCGCCCGCCGATGAAGTCCCGACCACGCATGTAAAGCTGAGCGCGCTGCTCGCGCCGCAAGAGGCTCAGCCGGTCAAGTCCGGTCTGGTCTGGCGGGTGTTTGAAGAGTTTGCGCAAACCGATGGTTCGCATCGTCTTGTCGCGCAATCCGAAGAAGCGTCGCCGACGCTGCGTCTGCCGGATGGCGCCTATATCGTTCACGCCGGCTACGGGCTGGCCAGCGCCACGCGGCGCATTGTCGTCGAAGGTCATGCGCTCACCGAACGCGTGGTGCTCAACGCTGGCGGCCTCAAACTGGTCGACATGCTGGGCGAGACAAAAATTCCGGCGCAGCGTTTGTCTATTTCAATTTATGTGCCGGAGCGCGGCAACTCCGAAGCCAAGCTTATTATCGCCAATGCGCCGGCCGATGCAGTGATCGGCCTGCCGGAGGGCGCCTATCATATTGTTTCGACGCTGCTCGACACGTCGCAAGGCGCGCAGGGCGGCAATAACGCCACCAACTCGGTCGTCACCGCCGATCTCAAAGTTCCGGCTGGCAAGCTGATCGAAGCGACTTTGCGGCATCGCGCGGCGACGATCACGCTCAAACTGGTCAAAACGCCGGGCGGCGAGGCGTTGGCCAATACCAACTTCTCGGTGCTGACGCCGGGCGGCGACGTCATTCGCGAATTAATCGGCGCCTTTCCGTCGCTGGTGCTGGCCGAGGGTGAATATGTCGCGATCGCGCGTCATGACGGCAAAACGTTTCAGAACGTCTTCAAGGTTCATTCGACGCGCGACGCCGATGTCGAAATCGAAATGAAAGGCG
>JALRFG010000225.1 GCA_023253795.1 Methylocystis sp. | reverse complement strand
CTTTCACCTTTGTCTGCCTTATCACCGGCTCGCTGTGGGGCAAGCCGATGTGGGGAACCTATTGGGTGTGGGATGCGCGCCTGACCTCGATGCTGGTGTTGTTCCTGCTCTATCTCGGTCTTATCGCCGTGCGTCAGACCATGGACGATACGCCGCGCGGCGCACGCATCGCATCGATCATGACGATTGTCGGCGCGATCGATATTCCGATCATCAAATATTCGGTCGACTGGTGGAACACGCTGCATCAGCCGGCGTCGGTGTTTCGCATGGGCGGGCCCACGATCTCCGCGTCGATGTTGTGGCCGCTGCTGGTCATGGCGCTTGCGGCGACGACGCTGTTTCTGACTCTGCATTTCATGGCGATCCGCAATGAAATCCTGCGCCGTCGTCTGGCGCGTCTGTCGATGCAGGCGCTGCAGGAAGAAGCCCGCGCCGAGGAAAGCGCTCTTGAGGCTGCGCCATGAACGAACACGCCAGTTTTGTCGTCATCGCCTATGCGATCAGCTTTTTAACCATCGGCGGCGTCGCGCTGCGCATTGTGCTCGACTATCGCCGACTGCGCGGGGCGCTCGCGCGATTTAACGATAGCGCGCGAGCTGCTGCGGGAGACGACGCATGAGCGGCGTCGATCAAACGCCGCCGCCGCGTTCGGCGCTGCGCTTTCTGCCGCTCATTCTTTTTGCGCTGCTGGCGGCGCTGTTTCTCGTGCGCCTGTTCGCCGGCGACGCCGCACGCTTGCCTTCTGCGCTGATCAACAAGCCGGCCCCAAGCTTCGATTTGCCGGCGCTGTCTGGTCTTGAGACGACGCCCGGACTGAAAACCGAAGATTTGCGTCAGGGCCATGTCAGCCTCGTCAATGTGTTCGCCAGCTGGTGCGCGCCTTGCCGGCAGGAACATCCGACGCTGATGCAGCTTTCCCGCGACGAAGCGCTCAAGGCGATGGGCGTCGAACTCTATGGCCTCTCCTATAAGGACGAGCAGGAGAATGCGCTGGGCTTTCTGAAAGAAGAAGGCAATCCGTTCCAGCGCATCGGCGTCGATCCCGCCGGCCGCACCGCCATTGATTTCGGCGTCTATGGCGTGCCGGAAACTTTCGTCGTCGCAGGCGATGGGACCATCGCCTATAAATTTGTCGGCCCGCTGACGCCGGCGGCTGTGACGACGACCTTGCTGCCCGCGATCCAGCGCGCGGCGCAAAAAGCCGCGCCGGCCGCTACAAAAACGAATACGCCCTGAGAAACAGACCGATCGTTAGCGCCGAACCGACCACCAAGACGAGCACGCGCAGGATTTTCGGATCGATCACCTGCACCAGTCGCGCGCCAAAAACGCCGCCGATGGTTGCGCCGGCGGCGGTGATCAACGCCTGAGGCGCATGCAGATCCGGCGAGAATAAAAAAATCGTCACGGCGGAAGCGTTCATCACGCCGGCGAGGACATTTTTGGTCGCGCTGGCGACGCGCACGTCCTGACCCGCCATCGTCAGCGCCGCCATCATCAGAAAGCCGATGCCGCCGCCAAAATAGCCGCCGTAAATCGAGATCAGGAACTGCAACAGACCGACAAGCGGCGCCGGCGCATGACCCTGTGCGTCACCAGGCTTGCGAATAAAACTGCCCCAGCCGAAGATCGCCGTGGCGAACAGCACCAGCCAGGGCACAAGCTGCGCAAACAGACCGCGCGGCGTCAGCAACAAAACGCCGGCGCCAATCACGCCGCCAATGATGCTGATCAGAAACAATGTCCGCAGCGACAGGCCGCCGGCGCCGACGGCGAATTTCCGGCCTGTCCAGCCGGTGGCGATCTGCGCCGGAAACAACGCCACGCAGGAAGTGATGTTGGCGGCCAGCGCATCCATGCCGGTGAACATCAGCGCCGGCAGCGTCAGAAAAGAGCCTCCGCCAGCAAGCGCGTTCTGGGCGCCCGCCCACATGGCGACAAAAAACAGGATCGCGAAAGTCATGACCGCCTATGGCAGGCGCGGACGCCGGAAACAAGCGTGATCGTCGCTAAATGACAAACGCCGCCCCGAAAGGCGGCGTTTGAGATTGCGTCAGCGCACCAGAATATTTTTGAACTGCCAGGGATCGCTTTCGTCGATGTCCTCTTCTTCTCCCCCTCTTTTATTACTCCCTCTGTTATTCTCTTCTCTTCTTATCGGTCCATTTCCGACTACCGCGCACTCTTTTCTCTT
>JALRFG010000224.1 GCA_023253795.1 Methylocystis sp. | reverse complement strand
CGCGATGTTGACGGCGCCGAAAGATGTGTCGTCCTGCATGGCGCCGGTCAATGCTCTCTCCGCCGATCCGGCGCGGCGCGCCTTGTTAGTTGTGCTGGACGACTGGATTCGCGGCGCGAAGCCGCCGGCGTCACGTTTCCCTGGACGCATGGATATTGCGTCGTCGCGTTCGCTCAACTGGCCCGCTGCACAAAATCTGTCGCCGCCTGCGGATGATCACCCTGCGGTGAAGATCGACCCCGACGGCAATGAAATGTCGGGCCTGCGCATGCCGGATCAGGCGTTGCCGATCGCCACTTTCACGGGCTTCAATAAAACGCGCGATAAAGCGGCAAATGTCTGCGACGCCGGCGCAACATTTCCTTTCGCTGCGACGCGCGCAGCGCGTGAGGCAAGCAAGGACCCGCGTCTGTCGCTTGTCGAGCGTTACGGGTCACGCGCCTATTTTGTCGCAACTTTGCGCGTCATCGCGGACAAACTTGTACATGAAAAATTACTGCTGCCGTCCGACGCCGACGCTTATGTCGCCGCCGGCAAGGTCGCGCCATTTTGATCTAGTGGTTGAACCACCAGAAACCGGCGTTGAGATAGGTCGCGAAAGACACCCAGACGACATAGGGCGCAAGACATCCGGCGGCGACAGAGTCGAGTGGCCGAAACAAAAGAATCGTCGCTACGATCAGCGCCAGCATCGGCAGAATCGTCAGCAGTCCCAGCGCCGGACTATGAGCGGCGAAAAAAGCGAAAGACCAGGCGGCGTTCAACGTCAGCTGTAGCAGGAATACGCCAATGGCCCGCGCGCGTCCGGGCGTCTCCGGATCCAGTCGCAGTACGCGATAGAACGCGAACGCCATCAGCAGATAAAGCAGCGTCCACACCGGACCAAACAGCCAGTTTGGCGGCGCCAGCGGCGGTCGGATCAGGCTCGCGTACCAGATCGAGATATTTGGAATCGTCGCGATATTGCCAAGCGCGCCGGCGAGCGCGACAGGCGCGGCTGCGATCAATGCTGTGTTTAATTTGTTCTGATCTCTGGCGTGCATCTTCGAATATCCAGAGCATTTCCCGGTCTGATGAAATCAGACCGGCGCTCTTGTCTGATGTTTTGTCACGCTTTCTTTCGCCGAACAGGTTCCCGCTTCGGCGGAAAGCACTCTAATGCGCCCTCAAATGATCGCCAACCGATTGCAGCGGTTCGCCAATCGACTGAATGTGGTCGCCAAGATTATCGCGCGTGTTCGGATCGACAATGGCGAAAGGCGTCGCGACAGCGACGCCGGCCGCAGCGCCGACGGTTGAAACAGCGCCGGCTGTGGCGAGCCCCAGTTTCTGACCGACGCCGGCATGGCCATCGCTCAGGGTCTGACCGGCGGCAAGACGCGCGCCGATCGAACGCACGACCGCCGGGGACTGAGCGAATTTCCCGTGACCGAGACGATCATCGGATTCAACATTAGTGAGATCGACGATTGTGATCTTCTCTTTGCTCAGTTGATCGCGATAGGGCTCGGCGTCGGCGTCGATGGCGCCAAGACGCGGCTTGTTGCCCCACATGCGTCGCGACACCGCCAGCGCTTCGTCGTCGTGCGAAATAAAGACCGTAAACAGCGAGGGTTTCGCCTCCATGGCGAGGATCTGTCGTCGGAATACGTCAAAATCGACATCCGGCGCGGCCAGCATGATGTTCTGGATTTTAGGCGGCAGCCCCTTGTTGCGAATGCTCATCTGACGCAGCGCTTCAAGCGTCACCCAATTGCCCATCGAATGCGCGAGAATGGAAATTTCGCCGACGCTGGGATCACGCGCCAGGAATTGCAGAACATTTTCCAGCGCGTCGCGCGAATAGCTGGCGCTTTCGTGATCGTAACCATATTGCAGAAGATTGCCGCGCGACGGCCAGGTGAAGAGAACCGGCGTAATCGTCGCATCGGAGTCATGGATGATCTGCGCAAAGCGATAAACGGCTTCTTCGAATTTATTGTTGAAGCCATGAACAAACAGCAGAACCTGCCGCTTCGGCGTTTTACGAATGCGTTTGTCGAAAGCCGCGATCGCCTGATCCTTGCTCAGCACGCGCGCTTCGACTGTCGTAAATTCGCGCGACGGATCGGGCGTCTGTTCGGAGGGCCATTGCACCTGACCCATTTCGCGGGTCTGGGGGATCGAAACCGAGATGTCGGCGTAGGAGATCTGATCG
>JALRFG010000223.1 GCA_023253795.1 Methylocystis sp. | reverse complement strand
ATAATCGGGATATTGATCGACCGGCACGGCGTCGTCGTGGCGAATGCCGCGCCGCCCCACTTCATTGCCATACCGATCGAGAAAGGTGATCGCGAGTTCGGCCTGCTTCAACCAGTCTTCGCTCTGGGTCATCTGGAAGGCCGAGCCCGCGAGCACGAGCATGAACACAAGACCGACCAAACCCAGCGTCAGGGCTTCGCAACCCAGTTCAACGCCCAGCCGGGCAAAGCCGGAGACGTGAAAGCGCTCCATGAACAGCGCGAAATCTTCGTATAATTCTCCGGCGCCCCGCGCGGCTTCGTAAACGCTGGAGTCGAAGCGCGCGTCCACCGCCAGCAAAATACGCCGGAGTCGTTTCTGGATGGGCTGCTCGCTCAACTGTTCCGACGCCTTTTCATTGCCTGCGCGGGCGGGTCTTCCCGGTTTTGTTCGCCTGTCTGCTCGCTGCGGCGCGTCTCTGCCCCTGCGGCGCGTCCCGGATTTTAATCCCTCGGACGCGTTTTGTGAGCCCCTTTTTTACAACAGCTTGACGACGGGCGTCCCAATGACCGATGGCGGACATGCAGCGGTTAGCACGACCGCCGACACGGCGGGAGCCATGACAGGAAAAAAAGGCGCAAAAAAAGACGTTTCACCCCCATTCTGGGAGAAGCCGCTGGAGGCGCTGACCCGCCCGGAATGGGAAAAACTGTGCGACGGCTGTGGCCGCTGCTGCCTGATCAAGCTGGAGGATGACGACACCGGCGCGATTTACCCCACCAGCGTCGCCTGCCAGTTGCTGGACAGGGAGAGTTGCCGTTGCGGCGATTACCGCAATCGTCGCGACCATGTGCCGGACTGCATCCGGCTGACGCTGAAGAAGCTGAATGACATTCGCTGGCTGCCGCCGACCTGCGCCTACGTGCTGCGGGCGGCCGGCAAACCGCTGCCGCCCTGGCATCCGCTACTCTCGGGCGATCCGGACAGCATTCACCGCGCCGGCGTCTCGGTGCGCGGACGCGTCGAGGCCGATGAAACCGAAGTCGAGATCGACGACCTGCCGGAGTTCATCCGTCTGTGGCCAAAGCGCTGGCCCAAAAAAGCTCGCTACTGAATATTTTCCATGGTTAAGATTTTATTCCTTGACAGCGTGCCGCTCCTCCTGTAGACATTTGGCATGCTCCAAAATTGCGCTTCCGGGGCGGACGCTTTCTTCCCCTGGCGCGTAACACGGAGTGCGTTTTTGACTTCGCGGAAAAGCAACGCCCACCGCGACAGGGGCCGGCGAGAGGAGACGCCACCCCGTTCCAGAAGGCCCGCGCCATGACCCAAGCAGTGACCCAGATAAAAACCAAAATCGCAGCGCCCTCGTCGGAAAAGGTCGCGCAAGCGCGCCTGCTCTATGACTCCGGCCTGACGCCGCTATCGGAAATCCGTGCGCTGCTCGGCATGAGCGCGCATCGGTTTCACGCCTATCGCGTTCAAAACGGCTGGCCGTTACGCCCAAAGCTTTGTCAGCCAGCCGACGACGAAACAAAAGCCGCGTCGGCGAACGCCCCGATCCGCACGCCGAGAAACGACACCAATGTCCGGCCAATCTCGCCGGAGCGATTGCGCGACGCGCAAATGATGATCCTGCGGCTGGAGGACGCCGTGGCGCGCGAATTCATTCGGGCCGAAACGGCGCTCGCGCGGCAATCGCCGAAAAACGCCGAAACCAGCGCCCGCACGCTTTCGAGCCTCGTCAAAACATTGGTCGAACTCAAGAAAATGCCGCCGCCTTCCGCCGTGCCGGAGGGGCCGGGAGACGCCGACGAGGAAGAGGATGACGATCCGCCGCCCCGCGACATCAATGAGCTGCGCGCCGAACTTGCGCGTCGGCTTGAGCGACTGGAACGCGAAAAATCGTCTCAGTGAACTTCTCGACGGCTTCAGCGCGCGCGAATTGGCGCGGCTGCTCGACGACTGGACGTTCACCGCCCGCGCCGATCAATGGCCGCCGACACAAGACGACGGCGCGCCGCCTTGGCGCGTGTGGCTGATGCTGGGCGGACGCGGCGCGGGCAAAACCCGCGCCCGCGCCGAATGGGTGAAGGGGCTGGCGCTCGGCCAGCCGGATTTCTCGCCGCGCCCGCTGTCGCGCATTGCGCTCGTCGGCGAAACCATCGCCGATGTGCGCGAGGTGATGGTCGAAGGCGTTTCGGGCCTGCGCGCCATTCTTAAAA
>JALRFG010000222.1 GCA_023253795.1 Methylocystis sp. | reverse complement strand
CCAGCCGGTCACGCGCAATGGCCACGACAGGGTCCCAGGCGGCGGATTGCGCAGCGACCAGCCCCTCCGGTTCGCCGGCCCGATAGCAGACAAGATCGGAGGCGGCGTATTTCACCAATTCGGCTTCGACCGCGATCATCTGATCGGCGACCCCGTCGATCGCCGTATTCACCAGCCGCGTCAGCGGCATGGTCGCCGGATCGATGATCTCGCCCTGCGCCGCCCATTCCGCCGCCAGCGCTTCGGCGAGATCGCGCACTGGAACCCGGACGCGGCGACGGGCCGGGGTGTTCACCGGCCGGCCGTCCAGCAGCACTTCGAAACCATCGTCGACGACGCCGACCGTCGCCGCTTTATAAAAGCGCTTCGGCAGCGGCCGCGCCGGATCGCGCGCCGCCTTGACCGGATCGCGTTCGCCGGCGGCGACAAAGAAATCGGCGCCGAGATCATTCTCTTCTGTGGACACGGCTGTTTTCCCGTCTCGCTCCCGGCTCAGGCGTCGGGGGCGTCTTCAATCGGATCGTAGGGGTTCATGTCGAAGCCGAACATCTCCCAGCTTCGACGCATGTGATCTGGCAAGGGCGCGGTGACGTCGATCAGCCCGCCTTTGGGATGCGGCAGAACCAGACGTCGCGCCAGCAGATGCAGCTTGCGCTCGAACTCTTCCGGCATGGCGCGCAGCGGGTCGCGCCGGCGGACGTCGTCCTCCGGGCGATGGCCATATTTCGGATCGCCGAAAATCGGATGGCCGATGGCTTCGGCGTGGGCGCGCAACTGATGGGTGCGGCCGGTCAGCGGCTTCATCGACAGCCAGGCGCAGCGCGGCGCGACCTTGTCGACGATGGCGTAATAGGTCAGCGAATGCTGGGCGTCGGCCTCGCCATGACGCGCGACCCGCATCTTTTCGCGCGCGTCCGTCGGCGACGCGGCCGGTTTGCGACGCCCGGCGCGGTCGTCGCCCATGCCCGCCCCCTTGGCGAGATAGAGCGAAATCCGGCCCTGCGACGGCTTCGGAACGCCCTCGACCAGAGCCCAGTAAATCTTTTTCGCCTGTCGCGACCGGAAAATCTCGCCCAGATCCGCCGCCATGCGGCGGCTTTTGGCGATCAGCAGCACGCCGGAGGTGTCGCGATCGAGGCGATGCACCAGAACCGGCCGCGTATCGCCGCGCGCCAGCGATTCGAGCATGCCGTCGATATGATGGGTGGTGCCGGAGCCGCCCTGCACGGCGAGGCCGTAGGGTTTGTTGAGGACGAGCACGTCCTTGTCCTCAAACAGCGTCATTTGCTGCAGGGCGCGGGCGTCTTCGGGACGGGCGCGCCACACCGCCGGCGCAGCCGCCGCTTCATTGGCCAGAGGCGGCACTCGAACTTTCTGGCCTTCTTCAAGCCGGGTCGAGGTTTCGACCCGCTTGCCGTCAACGCGCACCTCGCCCTTGCGGCAAATTTTGGCGAGATGCGAAAGCGCCAAAGTTGGATAACGCCGTCGGAACCAGCGATCGATGCGCAGACCAGCCTCATCCTCGGTGACGGTGAGGAGCGTGACGCCGCCGGATTTTGCGCCGGTCGTGGCGTCGGGCGTGGGTTCTGTCGGCATGGCTTCTTCTTTTGACATGGCGCCTTATCGGCCAAAGCCGGCCGTCTGTCGATGACGGACCGCATGCGGCTTTTCACATGGCGCGTCATAAGTCTTGGAAGACGGCCGCGCTTTCTGTATTTTCGCGCGCGTCCCGAACCGAAAGCGCACAAATGCTCGAACGCTCCAGAGAAGTCACGCTGTTCGACCGCGCCAGTCTGGACGCGCGGATTGTCTTTGTCTCCGCGAGTTTGCTGCTGGCCTTTGCTTTCGTCGCGCTGCTCGACCGCGTCGGCGCGCCCGAGCGTTTTGTTGGCGCAGCCGCGCCCTGGTTCACCATTCTGGCGCTGGGAACGCTGGGCTTCCTGCTGCATTCGACGCGGGTCGGCGCTTACTATCTCGCCGACCGTCTTGTGCCGGGCGCCTATGCCGGCTTCGCCAATGCGGCGGTCAGCATCGCCCTGCTGCTGCCCTTCGCCGCGCGTTTCGCCGGCCATAGCTGGTTTCCGGGCGTTGTCGGCGGCGTATTCCTTGGGCTGGCCGGCGGCTCGCTGTTTCTTGGCCCGCTGCTGCGCAAAAGCGGCGCCTATTCGATCAACGGTCTGCTCTCCGCCCGCTTCGGCGCCGATGCGCCCCGGATCGGCCTGCTGGT
>JALRFG010000221.1 GCA_023253795.1 Methylocystis sp. | reverse complement strand
TCTCCCGCGAGGGGAGAGGGGATATCCGCAAAGCTGGGGGGACTCCCTTCTCCCATTGCGGGAGAAGGTGGTTCGCCGCAGGCGAAGCGGATGAGGGGGCAGCGGTCGAGGGGCGTCTTGACGTCGCGCCCGGCAGTCCCTTTATGTGCGGTTCCCGCCGAGAACGGCGGGCCGCTCAGGTTTCAGGAGAATTTCCCATGTCCTTTGTGATTGCGCGCCGCGCCATTGTCGCCGCGGCCCTGTCGCTGGTTTCCGCCGGTTTCCTTTCCGCTCCAGCGTTCGCGCATGGCCCGTCGCGCCAGAAAGTGGTTGAGAAAATCGAGATTGACGCGCCGGCCGACAAGGTCTGGGCCATCGTCGGCAATTTTCAGGATCTGAGCTGGCTGCCCCCCGTCGCCAAGACCGAGGGCACGGGCGGCAACGCCGTCGACGCCAAGCGCAAGATCACGCTGAAAAGCGGCGGCGTCATTGACGAATCCGTCACCAAATATGAAGCCGATAGCAAGACCCTTGGCTACAAGATCGATAATGTCGATCCCAAGGTTTTCCCGGTGAACAATTACGCCGCGACGATCAGCATCAAGGAAGAGGGCGGCAAAAGCGTCGTCGAATGGAAGGGCGCGTTCTATCGCGGCTTCATGAACAATGATCCGCCGCCGGATCAGTCGGACGAAGCCGCACTCAAGGCCGTCACCGATCTCTACAAAGCGGGTCTCGCGTCGCTCAAGGCGAAGGCCGAAGGCAAGTAAAAAGCGCGTCATTTACGCGCCATCCGCAAACACGAAACAGCCGCGCAGCGCCGGGGTCGACAATGGTCAACCTGATACGCCGCGCGGCTTTTTTATTTTTCATGACCGTCGCAGCGACCGCGCAAGCGGCAGAGACGCCGGCGACGCCGCCGACTCCCGGTCCGAATTCCTGGGCCGCGCATGGCGCCGCGCCACTCAAATCCATTGAAACGATTGAAATCGCCGCCGCGCCTGAGCGCGTATGGGCCGTCGTCAGCGATTTCGGCGGCTACAGCTGGCTGCCCGGCGTAGCGCGGGTTGAAGCCTCGGGCGATCATACGCCGGAGCAGACGCGCCGTCGTTTGATCATGACCGATGGCGGCGTCATCGACGAAACGCTCATTCGTTGGGACGCCGAGAAAAAAACCGTCGCCTTTCATCGCGACCGCGACGATGTGAAACGTTTGCCCGCCATCAACTATATGACCCATGTCACGGTGAAGCCCGGCGCGGACGGACGCACGCTGGTTGAATGGAAAGGCCGTTTCTATCGCGGCCATCCCTTCAACGATCCGCCGCCCGGCCTTGATGACGATGCGGCGCAGGCGGCCATTACCGCTCTGCATCGCGCGAGCCTCGCAGCATTGAAAAAGAAGATCGAAAGCGAGGCGCCGACGCAATGAACAACGGTCGTTTCGCCGGTCTGCTTGTCGCCGCGCTTCTGCTGACATCGCTGCCGGTTTGCGCTGACGAGGCTTTCGTCACCACGCAGGGCGCTGATGCGCTCGACATTGTCGATCTCACGTCGCTTTCGGTCGTCGCGACCTTGCCAATTGGCGGCAAACCCGCCGGCGTCAGCGTCAGCCGCGATGGCGCGCGGGCGTTTGTCACCAGTCCGGAAGGCAAATTTCTTACCGTTATCGATGCGCGGGCGCATCGGATCGAGCGGCGCATTCCGGTCGAGGGCGGCCCGCTCGGCGTCGCGGCGTCGCCGGATGGCGGGCGCGTCTATGTCGCCGATCTTTATGGCAAGCGCCTTGTCGAAATCGATCCGGCGTCCGGCGCGACCCTGCGCAGCGTCAGCGTCGGGACCATGGCCTCCGGCGTCGCGGCGACGCCCGACGGCCAGACGATTCTGGTCGCGGACCGCGACGACAACGCCATCTCCATCATCGACGCCGTCAGCTTCCGGCGGGTGGCGACGCTTGCAGTTGGCCGTCATCCTTTCGGGGTCGCCATCGACGCCGCCGGCGCGCGGGCCTACACGGCCGATGTCGAATCCGACTCGGTCAGCGTGATTGACCTTTCCGCCCGTCGCGTCGTGGCGACGCTCAAGACCGGCAGTCGGCCCTATACGGTGGCGCTCGCCGCAGGCCGAATTTTTGTCGCCAATCAACACGCCGACAGCGTCAGCGTGTTCGACGCCGCGAGCCTCGCGCCGGTTGGCGAGGTCAAGGTCGGGGAATATCCCGAGGGGGTCGCAGCGACCCGCGATGGCGCCAAGGTGCTGGTCGCCTGCTGGTTCTCTAAT
>JALRFG010000220.1 GCA_023253795.1 Methylocystis sp. | reverse complement strand
AGGATGGCTCTTCGGGTCGCGCGGCGGTGCCGTCGGGCGCTTCGACCGGCGCGCATGAGGCGGTGGAGAAGCGCGACGGCGATCCGAAACGCTATCTCGGCAAGGGCGTGCTGCAGGCGGTCGACAATGTGAACGACGAAATCGCCGGCGCGCTGCTGGGTTTCGACGCGGAAGACCAGATCGGCCTCGACCAAGCGATGATTGAACTCGACGGCACGCCGAACAAGGCGCGTCTCGGCGCCAACGCCATTCTTGGCGTTTCGCTCGCCAACGCCAAGGCGGCGGCGGAAGCGGCGGCCTTGCCGCTCTACCGCTATGTCGGCGGCGTGCAGGCGCGCGTGCTGCCGACGCCGATGATGAACATCGTCAATGGCGGCATGCATGCCGACAATCCGATCGATTTCCAGGAATTCATGATCCTGCCGACCGGCGCCGACTCGGTGCGCGACGCCATTCGCTGGGGCGCAGAAATTTTCCACACGCTGAAAAGCGCGCTGAAGAAGGCCGGTCACTCGACCTCGGTCGGCGACGAAGGCGGTTTCGCGCCCAATCTGCCGTCCGCCGAAGCGGCGCTCGATTTCATCATGAAGGCGATTGATACGGCCGGCTTCAAGCCGGGCGTTGATGTCATGCTCGGCGCCGATTGCGCCTCGACCGAATTCTTCAAGAACGGCAAATATGTTTATGAAGGCGAGGGCGTAACGCGCTCGATCGACGAACAGGTCGCCTATCTCACCAAGCTCGCCAACGCCTATCCGATCGTCTCGATCGAGGACGGCATGGCTGAAGACGATTGGGAAGGCTGGAAGAAGCTCACCGACGCCATTGGCAAGAAGGTGCAGCTTGTCGGCGACGATCTCTTCGTCACCAATGTCACGCGTCTGTCGCAGGGCATCAAGAGCGGCACGGCGAATTCGATCCTCGTCAAGGTCAATCAGATCGGCTCGCTCACCGAGACCATCGACGCCGTCGATATGGCGCATCGCGCCGGCTACACCAGCGTGATGTCGCATCGTTCGGGCGAGACCGAAGATTCAACCATCGCCGATCTCGCAGTGGCGCTGAACTGCGGACAGATCAAGACCGGTTCGCTGGCGCGTTCCGATCGCACCGCCAAATATAACCAGCTCATCCGTATCGAGGAGGAGCTGGGCGATGCGGCGATCTATGCGGGCAAAAGCGCGTTGAAGGCGTTGGCCTGACGCGCGTCGCTTTCGTCCGATTAGAACAGATTCAGCAAAATCCCTCCCGCTTCGGGAGGGATTTTCACTTGATGGCATAACGCGCACTTGCAGGCATAACGTCGATGACGATGGAAAAAACCTTCAACCCCGCTTCAATCGAAAGCCGCATCCGCACGCAATGGGAAGAAGCGCAGGCCTTTCGCGCCGGCCGGCCTGAACGCGCGGGCGCCAAGCCCTATTCCATCGTCATTCCGCCGCCCAATGTCACCGGCAGCCTGCATATGGGCCATGCGCTCAACAACACGCTGCAGGATATTCTTGTGCGCCATCATCGCATGAAGGGCGAGGATGTGTTGTGGCAGCCTGGCACGGATCATGCCGGCATCGCCACGCAGATGGTGGTCGAACGCCAACTGATGGAGCGCAAGGAGCCGGGCCGTCGCGAGATGGGCCGCGAGAAATTTCTTGAACGCGTGTGGGAGTGGAAAGCCGAGTCGGGCGGCAAGATCGTTGAGCAGTTGAAGCGTCTCGGCGCTTCCTGCGACTGGTCGCGCGAGCGGTTTACGCTGGATGAAGGCCTGTCGCGCGCGGTGGCGAAAGTCTTCGTTCAGCTTTATCGCGATGGTCTTCTCTACAAGGACAAGCGCCTTGTGAACTGGGATCCGGTGTTGCACACGGCGATTTCCGATCTCGAAGTGCTGCAACAGGAAATGAAGGGCCATTTGTGGCGCTTCAAATATCCGGTCGTCGATGACGCCGGAAAAGAGACCGGCGATTTTATCGCGATCGCCACGACGCGTCCCGAAACCATGCTGGGCGATACGGCGGTGGCCGTGCATCCGGAAGATGAACGCTACACGGCGCTGGTCGGCAAGAAGCTGCGCCTGCCGCTGGTGGGTCGTCTGATCCCGATTGTCGCGGACGAATATTCCGATCCGGAAAAGGGCACCGGCGCGGTGAAGATCACGCCGGCGCATGATTTCAACGATTTCGAGGTCGGCAAGCGTCATGGCCTGCGTCTCATCAATGTGCTTGACGCGCAGGCGCGGATGACTCTCGCCGCCAACAGCGAATTCCACGAGGGTCTC
>JALRFG010000021.1 GCA_023253795.1 Methylocystis sp. | reverse complement strand
AGCAGTTGAGGCGTCGCCAAAAATATCGCGCGCGGCGGCGTTGAGATGCACAATCCGGAAAGGATGACCGAGCGCCGCCAGAATCGGCGCTCCCGAGGCTTCGAGCGCGGCGAACGCCGGATCAGCGGCGATCAGTTCCGCAGCAATGCGGCTATCGTCCCCATCGGTCAGCACACTATCGATTCCGGTTCTATCCTTGATACCGCCCGCCTGATCGCCTCAGGGCGCATGGACGTCGACAATCAACGCCCCGTTTACCCTGTATCGCCCCGTCGAAACCGGGCGCTGCGACGGGTCTCTGATCCGCCAAGCTTAACTGATCAGCCCAGTCCGGGTCCATGACGCGCAGGCCTGATTCATGGCCTTTTTTCCGCTTTGACGCGGCCAGATACCGCATCGCACAATTTTATTGCATCGCAGCAAAAGAATGTCTATATTCTCGCTATCGTCACCTTTCTGGGATCGAATATTTCCGCCCGGCTCATAAGACGAAACAGAGGAATTCAAGCGATGGCTGATCCGATTTATCAGGTTCCCAACGAAGTCCGCGACTTCGCCGAAAAGAGCGTCGAACAGGCCCGCAAGGCTTTCGAAGGCTTTGCTGGCGCCGCCCAGAAGGCGATCCATTCGACCCCCGACCTGCCGCTCGTGCCGCCGGCCGCCAAGGACGTTGGCGCCAAGGCTCTGTCCTACGCCGAGACGAATGTCAACGCTGCCTTCGATCTGGCGCAGAAGCTGGTGCAGGCCAAGGACCCGCAGGAAGTGTTTCAGCTTCAGTCGGAGTTCCTGAAGTCGCAGTTCTCCGCGTTTCAGGAACAGACCAAAGAGCTGAGCTCGGCTTTCCAGAAATCCACGACCGGCAAGGCCTGATCACAAGAGCTGATCAAAGGCCTGATCGTTGGAAAAACGATCAGAACAAAAGGAGCGACCGGATGACAAAGGATCACAGCGACGTGAAAAAACCCAGAACCGTCGAACCTGCGCATCTCAAGCCGGTCGCGACGCCTGCGCCCGGGGAAACGATCGTCGCCGCCGTTGAGGCGGAGCCGATCGTCCCGGCGATCGTAACGGCGCCGGTTCTCAAAGCTGACGTCGAAGAAACGGTTGAGCCTTTCGGCTATGCGGCGGGACTTTTCGTCGACGCCAGCCCGTTCGCGAAAAAATCGCTCGAAATCTGGGACGAGAATCTCAATGCGTTTCTAACGCATGTGGAAAGCCTCTCTGGCGCCAAAAGCGTCGAGGAAGCGATCGCGTTGCAGACGCGTTTCGCGACGGAATGTTTCGAAAGCTTCGGACGCCAGTCGCGCGATCTCGTCGCGCTGACGCATCAACTTGCGAGCCTCAATGTCGCGCCGCTGTGCGGAATGCGCGCGGCGGCCTGATCAAGCTCATAAAATCGAAAATTGCGGCGGCCGGATCGGCCGCCGTTTTTTTATGACTCACAGCGTCACGACAATGGCCGCGCGCAGTTGCGGCGTCACCTCGGGCATGATCCCGGTCCAGTCGCGAAAGGCTGGCCGCGCCTGATGCAACAACATGCCCAGCCCATCGACAGGCGTCGCGCCGATCCGGCGCGCTTCGGCGAGCAGGGGCGTCTCCAGCGGCGCGTAAACAATGTCGCAAACCAGCGCAGACTTGGGCAGCGCCGCAAGCGAGAGGTCAAGCGGCGCTTGACCGACCATGCCCTGACTGGTGGCGTTGACGACAAGACCGGCGTCGGCGAGCGCGTCATTGCGTTGCGCCCACGGCAGCGCGACGACCGGCGCGCCGAATAGTTCGGCCAGCGCCACAGCGCGCTCGGGCGAACGATTGAACAAACGAATATCGCGCGCGCCGGCTTCGATCAGTCCGGAGAGAATGGCGCGTGAGGCGCCGCCGGCGCCAATGACGACGCAGGGCGCATCACCGGCTCGCCAATCCGGCGCAGCCTCGCGTAACGCGGCGACAAAACCAAATCCATCGTAATTGCGGCCAATCAATTCCCCGCGTGGCCCGACGACAACGCAATTCACGGCGCCAATGCGCCGGGCGTTATCCTCGACGATGTCGAGAAAAGGTAACGCCGCCTCTTTATGCGGAATTGTGAGATTGCAGCCCGCAAAACCGAGCGCCGGCAGGGCGCGCAACGCCGTCTCCAGCCGACCCGGCTCAACGGCGAGCGGCGCATAGACGCCGGCGAGGCCATGCTGAGCGAGCCAGTAGTTATGAATTTTCGGCGAGCGCGAATGCGCGATCGGCCATCCCATAACGCCCGCGAGCAGAAAGCGATGAGAATGGGTCACGCGCTGCGCTCTCGTCGTCTGCGGACTTAGGACGCCGCAAGCGCGCCCGTATCACGCGGGGCCAATGCGGCGAACAGCGCGTCGTCCTCGTTCTCGCCGGCGTTGGCCGTGGTGAGCAACTTCTCGCCGTAGAAGATCGAATTCGCGCCGGCGACAAGGCAAAGAATTTGCGCTTCGCGGCTCAGGAAGGAACGGCCGGCGGAAAGCCGCACGCGCGCCTTGGGCATCACGATGCGCGTCGCCGCAATCATGCGCACGAGATCAAGCGGATCGACCTTCTCGCGTTCGGCAAGCGGCGTGCCTTCAACGGCGACCAGCGTGTTGATCGGCACGCTTTCGGGATGCGGATCGAATCCGGCCAGCACCTGCAACATTCCAGCGCGATCACGCACGCTTTCGCCCATCCCGATGATGCCGCCGCAGCACATCTCCAGACCTGCGCCGCGCACCGCTTTCAGCGTCTCCAGTCGATCCTGATAGGTGCGGGTGGAGATGATGTCGCCGTAAAATTCCGGGCCGGTGTCGAGATTATGATTATAGGCGGTGAGACCCGCTTCGGCGAGCTTATGCGCCTGATCCGGCGTCACCATGCCAAGGGTGACGCAGGCTTCCATGCCGAGCTCGCGCACGCCGCGCACCATGTCGACGACATCGTCGAAGCGCTTGTCCTTCGGCGCCGAACGCCAGGCGGCGCCCATGCAGAAACGATCCGCGCCGGCGTCTTTCGCCACTTTCGCCGCCGCGAGAACTTCTTTGGTCTCCAGCAGGTCGACGCGGTCGAGCTTAACTTCGCGATGATGCGCCGATTGCGGGCAGTAAGAGCAATCCTCCGGGCAGCCGCCCGTCTTGATCGACATCAATGCGGCTTTCTGCACATTGTTGACGTCATGGTAACGGCGATGAATGGCGTTGGCCTGCGCGATCAGGTCAAGCAACGGCAGATCATGAAGCGCAACGATTTCGTCGACGGTCCAGTCGTGACGGATGGCGAAATCGGCGGGCGCGTTCATCGACCTTCTCCCTTGCGCTTGCGCGCGGATTGACCGGCGGCGGACGCCACGTCGTTTTTCGCGGTGAGGATCATAAAGGCCACGACCAGCGCGGCGGCGACGTCAAAACCGGCGGTCGCCCAGACGAAAGGCCCCGGCGCGAAATCGCGGCCAGCGCCGTAATAATGGATGTACAACGCCCACACCGGATGCAGCGCCAGTCCGGCGACGACGAACCAGGGCGACATGATCATCGACAAGCCGGCGAGCGTGCCGAAAATGGCGACGCCGGTCATCTCGAAGCCGACCCAGGTTCCCGACTGCTCGGCGCTGGTGGCGAAACCGACATAAAGGAAGCTAACAGCGATCAACGCATAGGCGGCCAGCAGCGACAGTCGGGTGTTCGACCATCGCGAAAGAATGACGAGTCCCGCCGCAAAAATTACGCCAAGCCCCAGAAAAAGGGCGATTTCCATGGTGTCGAGCGTCTGGAGCATGGTCTGACCGGATAAGGGCCGTCTGCGCGGCGGATTGAGCGTTTGGGATCGTTTGAAGGTCTATAAGCGGGGCGGCGGTCGCGAACAAGGGCCCCGGCCCCGATCACCGAGACCGCGGACGGACGCAGGACTTTCGAAAACTGGCCTCAAGCCTGCTATACACCCCCAACCCGCACCAGCGGGACGCCGTCGTCTTGAGAGGCTCGCAAACAGAATGACCGTCGACGCAAAGGCTGAAGAAGCGCCGAAGCACGAAACCACGGATACGCCAGTCCTGCCGGCCGACGCCGGCCTCGGCCCAGACGACCGGTCGCTCGCCGAGGACATTCGTCTGCTGGGACGCCTGCTGGGCGAAGTTATTCGCGAGCACGAAGGCCCTGAGGCGTTCGAACGGGTCGAGACGATCCGTCGCCTCTCCATCGCGGCCAGCCGTAACCTCGATCCCGAAGCCCCGGCGAAACTCGATGCCTTGCTGCGCGCGCTGTCGGCGAAGGAAGCCGGCGCCGTCATTCGCGCCTTCAGCTATTTCTCGCATCTCGCCAATATCGCCGAGGACCTCAATCCGGTGCAGAAACGCGCCCGCGCCCAGGCGACGAGCGGAAACCCGGCGACAGGCGAGCCCAGCCTCGCCCGGTCGTTCGCGCATCTGCACAAGGCCGCCGTCGGCGCCGGCAAAATAGCGGCGGCGCTGTCGCGCGGCTGGGTGTCGCCGGTGCTCACCGCCCATCCGACGGAAGTGCGCCGCAAGAGCCTGCTCGACACGGAGCACGCCATCTTCAAACTGCTTGAGACGCGCAGCCAGATTAAAGGCCGGGCGGAGCTCGCAACCAATGAATTGCATCTGCGCGCCCGCGTCGCTCAGCTCTGGCAGACGGAGCTGCTACGACAGACGCGCCTCACCGTGCGCGACGAAATCGAGAATTCGCTCAGCTATTATCGCTCGACCTTCCTGCGTGAGATCCCCAAGCTTTACGCCGAGATTGAAACGCGGCTCGATGGATTGCGCGTGCCGCCCTTCCTGCGCATGGGCGCATGGGTCGGCGGCGACCGTGACGGCAATCCCAACGTCACCGCCGAGTCGCTCTCGACCGCCATGCGGATGCAGTGCGAGACCGCGCTGCGTTATTATCTTGTCGAGGTTCATGAACTCGGCGGCGAATTATCGATCTCCCGGCGCTACGCCGGCGCGACGCGCGCACTGGAAGAACTTGCTGAACGCTCGGGCGACGACAACGCGCATCGGGACAATGAACCCTATCGTCGCGCCTTGATCGGCGTTTATTCGCGACTGGCGGCGACGCTGGAGAAACTCACCGGCGCGCAGGCGATGCGCCATGCCATTGCGCCCGGCGAGCCCTACGCCAATTCATGGGCCTTGCTCGCGGATCTCGTCACCATCGACGAGTCGCTGCGCGTGCATCACAGCGAGGTCATCGCCTCGCAACGTCTGGAGCCGCTGATCCGCGCCGTGGAAGTGTTCGGCTTCCACCTCGCCACGCTCGATCTGCGCCAAAGCTCCGATCGCCACGAAGAAACCATCTCTGAGCTTTTGCGCGAAGCGCGTCTGGCGGAGAATTACGCCGCGCTGCCCGAAAAGGACAAGCAGCAGCTTCTGTTGAAACTGCTCGCCGATCCGCGCCCGGTAAGACTGCCGGGACACGCCTATAGCGCCGACGCCACCAGCGAGCTCGACATTGTCGCGCGCGCCGCCGAGATGCGTCGGCTCTACGGCGACGAAGCGATCCGTCATTATATCGTCAGCCACACCGAGACGGTCAGCGACCTTCTCGAAGTGCTGTTGCTGCAAAAAGAATGCGGCCTGATGCGCGGCACGCTCGATCCGCGCGACATCGATAACACCGCCGCCGATCTGATCGTCACGCCGTTATTTGAAACCATCGAAGATTTGCGCAACGCCGCGCCGATCATGCGCGAGCTCTATGCTTTGCCCGGCATCGCGAAACTGGTCGTCAACTCCGGCGGCCAGCAGGACATCATGCTTGGCTATTCCGACAGCAACAAGGATGGCGGCATCTTCACCAGCATCTGGGAGCTCTATCGCGCCTCCACAGCGCTGGCCGGATTCTTCGCGACCATGCCAAACATCGCCATGCGCCTGTTCCACGGACGCGGCGGCACGGTCGGTCGCGGCGGCGGCCCGAGCTATGACGCCATTCTCGCGCAACCGCCCGGCACGGTGAATGGACAAATCCGCCTCACCGAGCAGGGCGAGGTGATCGCCTCCAAATATGCCAATCCGCAAATTGGCCGCGTCAATCTCGAATTGCTCGTCGCCGCGACGCTTGAAGCGACTCTGCTCTCGCAGCATCGCGCGCCGCCGGACGAGTTTCTGGCGGCGGCGGCGGAGCTGTCGCAAGCGAGCATGGACGCCTATCGCGCACTGGTGTACGGCACAGACGGTTTCGTCGATTATTTCTTCGCCGCGACGCCGATTTCGGAAATCGCCGCGCTCAACATTGGTTCGCGCCCCGCCTCGCGCAAACCCTCACGCCGCATTGAAGATCTGCGCGCTATTCCATGGAGCTTCTCCTGGGCGCAATCGCGCGTCGCGCTGCCTGGCTGGTATGGATTTGGTTCGGCGATCGCCAAATTTCTGTCTCATGATCCGGAAGCGCGCCTCGCGCTGCTGCGGCGCATGAGTGCGGAGTGGCCCTTCTTCCGGTCGCTCCTGTCCAATCTCGACATGATCCTGTCGAAAACCGATTTCTCCATCGCCCGCGCCTACGCCGGCCTCGTCGAGGATCGCGCGCTGGCCAACCGCATCTTCGACGAGATCGAAGCGGAACATGCGCGCGCGCTCGACGCTTTGGAGAAAATTCTCGGGACGCGCGAACGCCTGTCAGACAACCCCACCCTGGCGCGATCCATCAAATTGCGCGTGCCCTATATTGCACCGTTGAATTATTTGCAGATCGAACTGATCCGCCGTTATCGCGCCGGCAAAACCGATGAAGAAATCCGCGAGGGCATTCTGATGTCGATCAACGGCGTCGCCGCCGGATTGAGAAACACAGGCTAAAGCTGGCGGCGCGTTTCACAGCGCGCCGTCGCCAAAATATTCGCCCTGAAAATAATCGACGCCCATCTCGCGCAGGAGCTGCGCTGTGGGCGCGTCTGCGACCCATTCGGCGACGGTCTCGAGACCGAGGTGGCGCGCGAGATCGACCAGCGTTTTGATAAAAAAACGATCATCCGCCGATTGCGTGATCGAGCGCACAAAATCGCCGGGAGGAAGCGTTCTCCGCCGTGATCAGCGCGCCGAAGGCCATGCCCGTCGACAGATCGAGGCCGGCGAAGGGACCAAGGACCGCCGCATGACCCGCGCCCCAGTCGAGCCTGTCGCTGACGATATCCCAGAGATACAGAACCTCGCCGATCGACCCGAGAATGGCGGCGGCGTCCGGCCCCGGCCGGATCAGCGGCGTCCGTCACGCCAGAAAGGACGCGCCCGGCGCACGACGGCCGGCGAGATGCGGCAGTTGCATGAACGGTCTCCTCGCGAGGCGATGCGGCGGCGGCGATCTTTCGCCGACGTCCTTGCGCCGCAATCTTAAACTTGAACGAAAAAAGAGGAAAGCCGCAGCGGCGCGGCCCGGCGCGCGTTTCGCCGGCGCCGGCGGTCTGGACGCGGCGCGGCGCCGGCGTTACTGCTTTGCAAGCCAAGGAGACACTCGCAAATGACCACGACGCCGGCGCCTTTCCACGACATCGCCCTCGCCGATCTGAAGGCCGGGCTGGCCGATGGCTCCATTCTGCTCGTCGACGTGCGCGAGGCGGAGGAATACGCCGCCGGCCATATCGCCGGCGCCTTGTTCAACCCGCTGTCGCTCTTCAATCCGGCGCAGCTGCCGGCGCCCGGCGCAGGCCAGCAGGTAGTGATTTATTGCCGTTCCGGCCGTCGATCCGTCTCGGCGATGGAAAAGGCGCGACAAGGCGGGCGACCGGACGCCGACACCCATTTCGGCGGCGGCATCCTCGGCTGGACCGGCGCCGGCGAGCCGGTCAAGGAAGGGATGGAGGCGTAAACCGCCTCACCCCCACAGCGCCGGCGACGGCGGCTCCAGCGTCGAACCTTCATAAAGCAGGCCGGGCTCACGATCGCGGGCCAGCAGCAATGGCCCGTCGAGATCGACGAATGCCGCCATCTGGCCAATCAGCACCGCCGGCGCCATGGCCAGCGACGAACCCACCATGCACCCCGCCATGATCTCGAACCCCTGCGCCCGCGCCGCCTGCGCCATCGCCAGCGCTTCGGTCAGGCCGCCGGTCTTGTCGAGCTTGATGTTGATGGCGTCATAACGCCCCTTCAGCCCTGGCAGCGAAGCGGAATCATGAGCGCTTTCGTCGGCGCAGATCGGGATGGGTCGGGGAATATGGGCCAGAATCTCGTCCTGCCCGGCGGGCAGCGGTTGCTCGACCAAAGCGACGCCGCTCGCCGCACAGGCCGCAAATTGGGCGGCCAGCGTATCTTCACGCCAGGCCTCGTTGGCGTCGACGATCAGCGTCGCATGCGGCGCGCCGGCGCGCACGGCGACCAGACGCTCGGCGTCGCCTTCACCGGCCAGCTTGATCTTGAGCAGCGGCCGATTGGCCGCCCGCACTGCTGCGGCATGCATCTCCGCCGGCGCTCCCACCGACAGAGTATAGGCGGTGACCAGCGGCGTGAGGCGAGGAAAACCGGCGGTCCGCCAGGCGGGGTGACCGCTCCGCTTGGCCTCAAGATCCCACATGGCGCAATCGACGGCGTTGCGGGCCGCGCCCGGTGGCATCAGGCGTTGCAACGCCATCCGGTCTGTGCCGGCCTCGATCGCGCCACGCTGCGCCTCAATCGCCGCAACGACGTTCTCAACGCTCTCGCCATAGCGCGCATAGGGCACACATTCCCCGCGCCCAATATGAGCGCCGTCGCGCAGAACGGCGGTGACCACATGCGCTTCGGTCTTGGCGCCGCGCGCAATGACAAAACGGCCTGCGATCGGGAAAGAGTCGCGTACAATCTCTAATGTAACGGCCAATTTTTTGCTCCGACCGGCGACATCGGCGGCGTCGCCACAAAATTTGCCTTATGACAATTCATACAGTTAAGAGATTATGCAGTTAAGAGCTTATGGAAATCTTTATCCTCACGGGAGAGGCATGGCCGACCCTAACGCCCATCAGCCGCCGGACCTGACGCGATCCAACGACCAACGACTCGCGCTCGTTGGCGACTGGACGCTGATCGCCCAGCGACTGCTGGAATCGAAAGGGCAACAAATCGTCGAGCTCGGCGCGCAGATGCACGCGCTGAAGCTGGATCTCAGCGGCGTGACGCGCCTCGACACCGCCGGCGCCTGGCTGATCAATCGCGCGCGGCGCCAACTCGGCGAAGCCGACGTGAGCGTCGAACTCATTCAGGTGCGGCCGGAATATCTCAAGCTTCTGGGCGAGACGGACTATCACGAGTTTGCAAAATCATCGCGTCCGCGTCCGTCGCTGATGTTTGACCTGCTCGCCGATCTTGGCGAGTCGGCCGTCAACGGCGTGAAGGAATTTTACCGCGGCAGCGCGTTTCTTGGCGAATTTGTCTGGACGATCAAACGTATTGCGCTCACGCCGGCGCATTTTCGTTTCACGTCGCTCGTCTATCACATGGAGTCGATCGGACTGCGCGGCGCGCCGATCATCATCCTGATCAATTTCCTTGTCGGCGGCATCGTGGCGCAGCAAGGCATTTTCCAGCTTCAGCGTTTCGGCGCCAGCAGCTACGCCGTCGATCTGATCGGCATATTGGTGCTGCGCGAACTTGGCGTTTTACTGACCGCGATCATGATCGCCGGCCGTTCGGGATCGGCGATCACCGCCGAAATCGGCTCCATGAAAATGCGCGAGGAAATCGACGCATTGACCGTGATGGGCCTGTCAGCGGGCGAGGTGCTGATCGTGCCGCGCATTCTGGCGCTGGTCCTGTCGTTGCCGATCCTGACCTATATCGCCGACATGTCCGCGCTGGCCGGCGGCATGCTGACGTCATGGACCTATGGCGGCATCAGCCCCACCGCGTTTCTGTCGCTGCTCAAGGAAGCCATCGCGCTGCACACCTTTATGGTCGGCATTATCAAGGCGCCCTTTATGGCGCTGGTGATCGGCCTGATCGCATCCATGGATGGCCTGGCGACACAGGGCTCCGCCGAGTCGCTGGGCCGGCAGGTGACGGCTTCGGTGGTGAAATCGATTTTCATGGTGATCGTGCTCGACGGCTTCTTCGCCATTTTCTTCGCTGCGATCGATTATTGAGGTGGCGATGTCGTCTTCTCCTCCCTCAAACTCCGCGAACGCCGGCGACAACCCGGAAGTGATCATCAGCGTGCGCGATCTTGTCGTGGGGTTTGGCGACAAGCTGGTCATGAACGGCCTGAATCTCGACGTTTATCGTGGAGAGGTGCTTGGTTTCGTCGGCGGTTCCGGACAGGGCAAATCCGTACTGACCCGCGCCATTCTGGGTCTCGTGCCGACGCGCAGCGGGCACATCAGCATTTTCGGCAAGGATCGCGACGCACTGCCGGCGGACCAGCGCAAGCTGCTCGAACAGCGCTGGGGCGTACTCTTCCAAAACGGCGCGCTGTTTTCCGGCCTCACGGTGAAACAGAACATCCAGATGCCGATGCGAGAGACGCGCGACCTGTCGCCGCGACTGATGGACGAGCTCGCCATGCTGAAAATTGAGCTTGTCGGGCTCAAACCGGACGCTGCGGACAAATTTCCGTCAGAATTATCAGGCGGCATGGTTAAACGTGCGGCGCTGGCCAGAGCGCTCGCGCTTGACCCCGAGCTGGTTTTCCTCGACGAACCCACTTCCGGCCTCGATCCGATCGGCGCAGCGGATTTCGACGATCTGATCGGAACGCTGCAACAAACCTTGGGCTTGACAGTATTTATGGTGACCCACGATCTCGATAGCCTGTTTTCGATTTGTGATCGCGTCGCGGCTTTGGCCGACGGCAAGGTGATCGCAGCCGGGCCGCTTCAGGAACTGCTCGACTCGCCGCATCCATGGTTGCGGAGCTATTTTCATGGCGTACGCGGCGGCAGACTCACAGCCGGCGTCGCCGCGCGCGGAGACGTCTGATGGAGACGCGGGCCAATTACGCCCTGATCGGCGCTTTCACCATCGCCATGGCGCTCGCCGCCTTTGGCTTCGTCTACTGGTTTTCAGGACCAAGCAAGAGCGGCAAACAGCAGTTTTACCAGATTGTCTTTTCCGGGTCCGTTTCGGGGCTCACGAAAGGCTCCTCGGTGCTGTTCAATGGCCTGAAGGTCGGCGAAGTGACCTTCCTGCAAATTGATCAGCATGATCCCAGCATGGTTGACGTTCTGATCCGCGTCGACAATGGCGCGCCGGTCAAAACCAACACCCAGGCGCGTCTGGAGACCCGCGGCTTCACCGGCGTCGCCGACGTTCTGCTGGTTGGCGGCACGCCCGGCGCACCGGAGCTGAAGGCAGGCCCCGACCAAGTCTATCCGCAAATCCGGGCCGAGCGCTCCGATATGCAAAATCTTCTCGGCAACGCCCAGCAATTGTCGACGAAGGCGGCGGAGCTGCTACTCAAGCTCGACAAATTTCTCGATCAGAACTCTGCGCCCCTGAGCGCGACGATCAAGAACGCCGAGACCTTCTCCAAGGCGCTGGCGGATAATTCGGATAACATCTCGGCGACGCTCAAAGACGTGGCGGATGTCGCGCATTCTCTGAAGCCCGCCGCCGCCCGGCTGGAAAAATTCCTTGCGACCGGCGAGCAGACCCTGAAGGCGCTCGATCCGCAGAAACTCCGGCAGATCACCAATGACATCGCCGGCGCCTCCGCCAATCTGAACAAATTCTCGGGAACGGGCCTGAAAGAATATCAGGCGCTCGCCACCGATGGCCGCAAGGCGATCAATACGCTGGACAAAACGCTCCAGTCGATCGGGCGCGATCCTTCGCAGTTCATCTTCGGCCCCACGCAGGCGGCGCCGGAATATAAGGGCCCCTGAGTGTGACAAGCCGGCTTTTTGCGATACCGCGGCGACGCGTCACCGTCGGGCTCTGCGTCGTGGTCGCAACACTTGCCGGCTGCGCCGCATCCAACCGTCCGACCTTTGATCTTTCCGGCGCGCAGGCGCATCTCGCACGCGCCCATGCCATCCGTCAGGGCTCGGCGCTGATTGTCCGCATGCCCGAGGCCGTGGCGCCTACCGGCGGCGACAGGGTCGTCATCCGCGCCGCAGACGGGGCGGTCGCCGTGCTGCCCGATGCGCAATGGTCGGATTCGCTGCCCAATCTCCTCCGCCATCGTCTGGTCGACGCTCTGCAAAACGCCGGCGTCGCCGCCGGCGACACCGGCGCCTGCCCCACCGCCCTGCTCACCGACATCCATCGTTTTGAAATCGACGCCGGCCGCAATGTCGCGGTTGTCGACATTGCGGTGCGGCTCGTCGACACCACCAGCGGCGCCGCGAAAGCCGGCGAGACCTTCGTCGTCGAGACGCCGGCGCCCGATCACTATGGCGCGTCCGCCATTGCTGCCCTTTCCGCCGCCGCCGCCCAGGCCTCGACGCGGATAGCCGGCTGGGCGCGCAGCCGGCTATGAACCCGTCGCGGGGGCTAGCGCCATGAACCTGCGGGTGCTAATCGAACGTCAATAAAGCGTCATGTCCGGGACGACCCCGGACGCAGGAAAGGCGTCGTTCGCCGACGTTTTCCGGCGTATTCGCTTTTTCGCACTTGCAAGAAAGAGACAGGCGTCATGGTGAAGATGAGCTACGACAATATGGCGGTCTGCTATGGCGCCGAGCCGGGCGGCGGCGCGCCGACCAAGGTCAAGGTCACGTTTGTCGATTCGCACGGTCAGGCCCGCACGGTTGAGGGCGAGGTGGGATCGACCCTGATGGAGACCGCGCGTCGCAACGACATTCCCGAAATCGCCGCCGAATGCGGCGGGGCCTGCGCCTGCGCCACCTGCCACGTCTATGTCGATGAAAAATGGACCGAAAAGGCGGGTAAAGCGTCCCAGATGGAAGAGGACATGCTCGACTTCGCCTTCGACGTGAAGCCGAATTCCCGCCTGTGCTGCCAGATCACTGTTCGCCCCGAACTGGACGGGCTGACGGTCACGACCCCCGCTCAGCAGGGCTAATCAGGCGCGCGCCGCCTGATAGCGGCGCGCTTTTCATGTTGCATCGCACGATAAATGCGATAGACAAACTCGCCAATTGCGGTGCGGCGTCAACGCCGCCCGTCGGGACGCGCGGTTCAATCGACACGCTGCGTCTGGCCGAGACGTTCCCCTGACCTGCTATTTTCAGCTTGTGGCGGCGGAACAGGAATCAACACAGAGCTTTCAGGACTTCATCATGCCCCAGACCAGCGCCGCGATTGATACCGATGTCGTGATCGTCGGAGCCGGACCGGCCGGCCTGTTCGCGGTGTTTGAGCTGGGCCTGCTCGACATCAAGGCGCATGTAATCGACATTCTGCCGCGCGCCGGCGGCCAGTGCTCGGAGCTCTATCCTGAGAAGCCGATTTACGACATTCCCGGCCTGCCGGTCGTCACCGGCCAGGAGCTGACCGACAATCTGATGAAGCAGATCGAGCCCTTTGGCCCGACCTTCCATTTCAATGAAATGGTGCAGACGCTCGAGTCGCTTGGCACGGCCGAGACCCCGGCCTTCCGGATCACGACCGACGCCGGCACGGTGTTCAACGCCAAAGTGGTGCTCGTCGCGGCGGGCGGCGGCTCCTTCCAGCCCAAGAAGCCGCCGATTCCGAATATTGAAAGCTACGAAGGCAAGTCCGTCTTCTACGCCGTGCGGCGCATGGAGGATTTCCGCGACCGCGACGTGGTCATCGTCGGCGGCGGCGATTCCGCGCTCGACTGGACGCTCAATCTGCAACCTGTCGCCAAAAGCCTGACGCTCGTGCATCGTCGCGACGCTTTCCGCGCCGCGCCGCATTCGGTTTCGGCGATGCAGGAACTGGTCAAGGCGGGCAAAGTTTCTTTCCGCCTCGGCCAGATCACCGAAGTTCATGGCGCGGGCGGCGACATGAGCCACGCGACTCTCAAGGGCAATGACGGCGCAGAAGAAAAAATCGCCTGCGACCGCCTGATGCCGTTCTTTGGTTTGACCATGAAACTCGGCCCGGTCGCCGAATGGGGTCTGAACCTCAATGAAAACCTCATTCCGGTTGACACTGAGAAATTTGAGACCAGCCACCCCGGCATTTTCGCCGTTGGCGACATCAACGTCTATCCGGGCAAGCTGAAGCTCATTCTTTCCGGCTTCCACGAGGGCGCGCTCGCCGCCCAGAAGGCGCATCGCTACATCTATCCGGAAAAGAAACTGCTGTTCCAGTACACGACGTCGTCAACCAATCTGCAAAAGAAGCTCGGCGTCTCCTGATCGGCGACCGATTCTTATTCCTTGCGCCGGGCCGCTGGCCCGGTGTATAAGGCAGCAACTTCCTTCTCATAGCGATCATCCGAATAGATGATCGAATGTTGAGAGTGGGGCCCTCCGGGGACCCGCTCTTTTTTGTTTGGCGAATGCAAAACACACCGGATCAAAACCCAACGCCCCCCGCCATCGACGCGACGCTTGATGAAGCGCGTCTCGATGAGCCGCGCCTTGTCGCGGAGAACGGCGTCGCAGCGCGGATCGCGCATCTGGCGGAGCCTGTGCTGGCGCAACTGGGTTTTCGGCTGGTGCGCGTGCGCATGTTGCAGCAGAACGGCCAGACCTTGCAGATCATGGCGGAACGCCCCGACGGCGCCATCGGCGTCGATGAATGTGAAGCGATCAGTCAGGCGCTGTCGCCGGAACTCGACGTCGCCGATCTCATCTCCGGCGAATATCGGCTTGAAATTTCCTCGCCCGGCATCGACCGGCCGCTGGTGCGCATCTCCGATTTTTTGCGCGCCATCGGTCATGAAGCGCGCGTTGAACTCACGCATCCGATCGAGAGCGGCCGCAAACGTTTTCGCGGTCTGATCCGCGCGATCGAGGGCGAAGGCCGTGAGGCGTTTCTCATGCTGGAGCGCAACGACGCGCGTTCCGATGAGGAAAAGGATGTGCGTTTACCGCTCGTCGATCTCGATGAAGCGAAACTGATGCTCACCGACGCGCTGATCCGTGAATCCCTGCGCGCCGGCAAATTGCAAATCGCCGAACCGGAAGCGGAAAATCCGGACGACGACGATCGCCCCCGCCGCGGACCCGGCCGTTTCCGTGGACCGACGAAACAAAAATCCAGGCCGCTGGCGCCCGCCGGCGTGCAAACACAGTTCAAAAAAACCGGCGCGACGCCAAAATCGCGCATCGGCCGGCCAGAGGGAGACTGACCAAATGTCCGTCAGCGCCAATAGACTTGAAATTCTGCAAATCGCCGACGCTGTGGCGCGCGAGAAATCGATCGATAAATCGATCGTGATCGCGTCGATGGCCGAAGCGCTGGCGAAGGCCGCGCGCTCGCGCTACGGCCAGGAGACCGACATCAACGTCGACATCGATCCGCGCACCGGCAATGTCAGCTACTGGCGCCTGCGCCTTGTCGTGGAAAAGGTGGAGAATCCTGCCACGGAAATTTCGCTTGCGGAAGCGCAGCGCGAAAATCCGGCGGCGCAGGTCGGCGATAAAATGTCCGAAAAGCTGCCGCCGTTCGACTATGGCCGCATCGCCGCGCAATCGGCGAAGCAGATCGTCGTGCAGAAAGTGCGCGAAGCCGAACGCGATCGCCAATATGAAGATTACAAGGACCGCATTGGCGAAATCGTCAATGGCGTCGTCAAGCGTGTTGAATATGGCAATGTGATTATCGATCTGGGTCGCGGCGAAGGCGTCATTCGTCGTGATGAAATGATCCCGCGCGAAATGTTCCGCCCCGGCGATCGCGCCCGCGCCTATGTTTACGACGTGCGTCGCGAACAGCGCGGTCCGCAGATTTTCCTGTCGCGCACCCATCCGCAATTCATGGCCAAACTGTTCAAGCAGGAAGTGCCGGAAATCTACGATGGCGTGATCGAGGTGAAATCGGTCGCCCGCGATCCGGGCTCGCGCGCCAAGATTGCGGTGATCTCGCGCGATTCCTCGATTGATCCGGTCGGCGCCTGCGTCGGTATGCGCGGTTCGCGCGTTCAGGCGGTCGTGCAGGAATTGCAGGGTGAACGCATCGACATCATTCCGTGGTCGGCGGACGCCGCCACCTTCATCGTCAACGCGCTGCAGCCGGCGGAAGTCGTCAAGGTGGTGCTCGACGAAGACAGCGCGCGCATTGAAGTTGTCGTGCCCGACGATCAGCTTTCGCTCGCCATCGGCCGTCGCGGCCAGAATGTGCGTCTCGCCTCGCAACTCACCGGCTGGGACATCGACATTCTGACCGAGGCCGAGGAATCCGAGCGTCGCGAAAAAGAATTTGTCGAACGCACGAAAGTGTTCATGGGCGCCATTGACGTCGATGAAGTGGTCGGACGCCTGCTCGCGTCCGAAGGCTTCCGCTCGGTGGAGGAGCTCGCCTATGTCGATCTTCCCGAACTGGCCTCGATTGAGGGCTTCGACGAAGAAACGGCGGCGGAAATCCAGAGCCGCGCCCACGCCTACCTGGAGCGCGTCGAGGCGGAGAACGAAGCCCGCCGCATTGCGCTCGGCGTCGCCGACGAATTGCGCGAGATTGATGGCCTGACGACCGCGATGATGGCGCGTCTGGGCGAAAACGATGTGAAAACCATCGAAGACTTCGCCGGCTGCGTCACCGACGATCTCGTCGGCTGGACGGAAAAGAAAGACGGCGAGACCACCAAACACGAAGGCTTCTTCGAAGGCGTCGATCTCTCGCGCGAGGAAGCCGAGGCGATGATCATGGCGGCGCGCGTGCACGCCGGCTGGATCGAGGCGGCTGACCTGGTCGAGGTCGAGGCCGGAGCCGAAGGGGGCGACGAGGCGGAGTGAGCCGGGGCGGGACGAAGAGCGAAGCGGAAGGGTCGGAACGGACCTGCATCGTTACAAGGCGCGTCGGCGCGCCCGAGACGATGATCCGCTTTGTGTGCGCGCCGGACGGAACCGTGACGCCCGATATTCGCGCCCGGCTGCCCGGGCGCGGCGTTTGGGTCGGAGCCCGCGCGGCGCTGGTCGCGGAAGCGACAAAAAAGCGCATGTTTGCGCGGGGTTTGAAGGAAAAAACCGAGGCGCCGCCGGATCTCGCCGACAGCGTCGACCGGTTGCTGGAAGCCGATTGCCTGCAAATGCTGGCGTTGGTCAACAAGGCCGGGGGCGTTATCTGCGGCTTTAACAAGGCGGCGGACGCGCTGACCGGGAACAGGGTGACGGCGCTGCTGGCCGCTCATGACGGCGGCGAAGACGGGAAACGCAAACTCCGCCAGGCGGCGCGACGCGCTGGCCATACGGAGACGCCGACGATCGGCCTGTTCGCCTCCAGCCAATTGGATTTGGCTTTGGGGCGGACAAATGTGATACATGCGGCGCTTGTCGCCGGCGGACCTGCCGAGAATTTTCTCGTGCGCTGTCAGCGATTGGCGGCGTATAGGGATGCAGGTCTCGACGGCGCGGCGTCGACGGACGAACTGGAAATTATCGAGCCGGATCAGAGCTCAGGACTGGAAGCTGGATGAGTGAGAGCGACAACAGCGGCGACAAGACTTTAACCGTCGCCCCTTCCAAGACGTTGCACCTGAAGCAGCGGCCGAACGAACAGGGCATGGTTCGCCAGAGCTTTTCGCATGGCCGCTCGAAAGTGGTCGTCGTCGAGAAGGTGAAACGGCGCGCCCCCGGCCATGTCGAGCCCGCCAAAGCGGCGCCGGCGGCGCCTGCCGCCCCCGCCACGCCGGCTCCGCAGCCGAAGGCCGAGCCCGCACGTCCCGCTGCGCCCCGTTCCGGTTCCGGCGTCGTTTTACGCGCCCTGACCGACGATGAGCGCGAAGCCCGCGCCCGGGCGCTCGTAGACGCCCGCTCCCGCGAGGAAGAAGACCGTCGCCGTGCCGAAATCGAAGCGAAGGCCCGCGCCGAACGCGATGCGCAGGACAAGGTTGAGCGCGCCGCCGCCGACACGCGTAAACGCGAGGAGGAGGAACGCCTCGCCCGCGAAGCCGAGTCGAAGCGCAAATCCGAGGAAGAGGCGCGTCGGCGTCTGCCGCAGGAAAACGCCGAACCGGCCGCTGCACAAACCTCCGCCAGCCCTGGACGAACCGGCCCGGCGGAAACGACGATCAAACGCGCGCCGGTGCGCACGATTGGCGGCTTCGCGCCGCCGACGCCGCCCCGCCCGTCGCCGTCACGCGGCGGTGAAAAAAATCGCGGCCGTCTCACCGTCACCACCGCGACCAGCGGCGAGAGCGAAGAGCGCACGCGTTCGGTCGCCTCTTT
>JALRFG010000219.1 GCA_023253795.1 Methylocystis sp. | reverse complement strand
GTCGATCTGCAGGAGCCTTATGCCGGCCCGCACGCAAAATTACTGAAACTGGGCGTCAAGAAGCCGGATTAAAGCAACTACGCCGCCCCGTATTAAAGGGCGGCGCATGAACTGTTGTGATCGGGGAGAAAGCGCCGGCTTGCGGCCGGCGCGCAACGATTAGCTCGCCAGCGCGAACTTCTCCGCCTGCTCAAGGTCAACCGAGACAAGCTGCGAAATGCCGCGTTCGGCTTGCGTCACGCCGAACAACCGATCCATGCGCGCCATGGTGATCGGATTATGCGTGATGGTGACGAAGCGCGTGTCGGTCTTCTTGCGCATTTCCTCAAGCAGATCGCAGAAACGCTCGACGTTGGAGTCATCGAGCGGCGCATCGACTTCGTCGAGCACGCAAATCGGCGAAGGATTGGTCAGGAACACCGCGAAAATCAGCGACATCGCCGTCAGCGCCTGTTCGCCGCCCGAGAGCAGCGTCATGGTTTGCGGCTTTTTGCCCGGCGGGCGCGCGAGAATATCGAGGCCCGCTTCGAGCGGATCGTCGCTCTCGACAAGCTGCAGTTCCGCCGAGCCGCCATCGAAGAGAATCGTGAACAGCTCCTTGAAGTGCACGTTCACTTTCTCGAAGGCGGCGAGCAGGCGTTCGCGGCCTTCTTTATTCAGGCTGGCGATTGCAGCGCGCAGTTTGCGAATGGCTTCGGCAAGATCATCGCGTTCGGCGATCATCTTTTCGCGCTGCGTATCGATCTCCGAGAGTTCTTCTTCTGCGCGCAGATTGACGGCGCCCAGACGTTCGCGATCGCCGCGCAGGGATTCGACCCGGCGTTCAATGTCGGAAATCTCCGGCAGTTCGTCGCCTTCCTTCAATCCGGCGACATCGGCGAGCGCGGCGGGCGTCGTTTCCAGCTCTTGCGCAATCATATGTTCGACGTCGACGACGCGTTGCTTCGCCGCTTCAAGCTGAGCCTCGCTGCGCGCCTTGTTTT
Source organism: Methylocystis sp. (assembly GCA_023253795.1). Taxonomy (GTDB): domain Bacteria; phylum Pseudomonadota; class Alphaproteobacteria; order Rhizobiales; family Beijerinckiaceae; genus Methylocystis. Next base: position 1,323 of record JALRFG010000219.1, on the reverse strand, counting down.
CGCGTGCGGCGCTCATGGTTTCAAGCGCTGTGCGGGCGGCGCGGTCCGCTTCCGAAAGACGGGTCTCTGCGGCGGTGCGCGCGTCAGAGGCGGCGCGGCGGTTAGCTTCGGCCTCTTCAAACGCATTCATCAGCGAACGATGCTGCTGAATAAAGGTTTCAGGCGCTTCGGCGAGACGCTCCTGTTCTTCACGTCCCGAGACGAGTCGTTCTTCCAATTCGCCGAGGCGATCCTGCGCGCGATCCCGGCGCTCGGCCCAGGAAGCAATTTCACGCGTGATCGCACTCACGCGCGCCGCACGTGCGGCGACTTCATTGCGCAGCGTCGCCAATGCGGCGCGCGCTTCGCCCGCCTGCGCACGTTCAACCATCGCTTGCGCCCGCAGGCTTTCCAGCATTCCCGCCAGCGAGGCCGGCTCTTCGAGAGCTTCAAGCGATTCATTTAACGCGGCGCGTTTCTGCGCAGCCTCGTCGCGATTGGCGAGGGTTTGGGCTTTGGCCTCTTCAAGCGCCGAAAGGCGCTGGCCGATTTGCGCCTGACGGCGCTCTGCGGCGGCGTGACGCTCGCGCGCTTCTTCGAGACGCACGCGCGCCTGACGCAGCGCATCGCGCGCCTGCGCATCGGCCATGGCCGCCATTCTTGCGGCGTCGCGGGCGCTTTCCAGCTCTTCCGCGAGTCCATCCGCTTCGGCGCGGGCGAGTTTCATCTCGGCGCGCAAATCGGCGAGCCGGTTCTTTTCAACCAGTCGACGCGCGGCGGCTGTGGGCGCTTCGGCGGCTTGAGTAAAGCCATCCCAACGCCAGAGATCGCCTTCTTTCGAGACAAGACGCTGACCGGGTTTCAGAAGCTTGCGCAGATTTTCGCCTTCGGCGCGCAACACCACGCCGATCTGCGCCAAACGACGGCGCAACGCCGGCGGCGCTTCAACCATTTCTGCCAGGGTGCGAACGCCCGGCGGCAAAACGGCGTCGCCGGCGTCTGAGGTGAGCGCCCAATGCGCCGGCGCGGAATCATCGGCGGAGGCGTCGAGATCGTCGCCCAGCGCGGCGCCGAGTGCCGTCTCATACCCCTTGGCGACCGTCATGCTTTCGACAACCGGCGCCCACAGGCCGCCGGCGGCGGATTGCAGCAGATTTTCGAGCGTGCGCACTTCCGTTTCGAGACGCTGCGCCCGCAAGGTCGCCTGCTCCAGCGGTCCACGCGCAGCGGCTTCAGCTTCACGCGCCTGCGTTTGCGCCTCTTCGGCGGCTTGCGCGGATTCTTCCGCTGCGCGGGCGACTTCAACCGCCAGCTCGAAGGCCTCGGTGAGACGCGCAACTTCTT
>JALRFG010000218.1 GCA_023253795.1 Methylocystis sp. | reverse complement strand
CCGGGATCATCTCCGGGCTGACCTCCGACCACGAGAAACCCGACGCGCGCGAGTTCATCAACCGGCTGGTCAAGGGCGACGGGCAGGTCCTCGCGCCCGGCCAGGAAGGCTAGAGCCGCCGGCCGCGGCCCCTTGCGCCGCCCCCTATCGCTTCCGGCGATTTCTGCTATAAGTCCGCCCGCACGCCCCGGTTCGCCGGGGCGGCTTCGCATCGAGACGACCATGCTGGACGACATCCCGGCCCGGCCGCTCCTGCGGATCACTTCTCACGACAAAAGGACGTCCGATGTCGATTACTGCGGAGCGCAAGCAGGCGCTCATCAAGGAATATTCCACCAAGGCCAATGACACGGGTTCGCCCGAGGTTCAGGTCGCGATCCTGACGGAGCGCATCGCCAACCTCACCGGCCATTTCAAGACGCATGTGAAAGACAACCACTCGCGTCGCGGCCTGCTCAAGCTCGTGTCGCAGCGCCGTCAGCTGCTGGATTACGTCAAATCGCGCGATGAAGCGCGCTACAAGACGCTGATCGAGCGACTCGGCATTCGCCGCTAAAAACGAATTCACGAAAGCGGCGCCGCCAACGCGCCGCTTTCGTCTTTACCGGGCGCCAGTCATTCGGCCCCTCAACAAAACGCTTACAACGCCAACGCACATTGTCATGGCAGGATCGCCGGACGCTGCGCCGTTTCGACATCATCGCCGTTCGCGCAGCCTCTCGCCGTCTTGCTCATGACGCACCGTTGGCGTTCTTTCGGAGAAAGACCGCTTATGTTCCATATTCATCGCGAAGAACTCGACTGGGCCGGCCGCAAGCTTGTGCTCGAAACCGGCAAGATCGCCCGTCAGGCCGATGGCGCCGTTCTGGCGTCATGGGGCGAAACCACGGTGCTCGCCACCGTCGTTTCCGCCAAGGCGCCCAAGCCCGGCCAGGACTTCTTCCCGCTCACCGTCAACTATCAGGAAAAGGCCTTCGCGGCCGGCCGCATTCCCGGCGGCTATTTCAAGCGCGAAGGACGTCCTTCCGAGCGTGAGACGCTGATCTCCCGCCTGATCGACCGCCCGATCCGTCCGCTGTTCCCCGATGGTTATCGCAACGACACGCAGGTGGTCGTCACCGTACTGTCGCATGATCTCGAAAACGATCCGGACGTTCTGGCGATGGTCGCCGCCTCGGCGGCGCTGACGCTGTCCGGCGTGCCCTTCATGGGCCCGGTCGGCGGTGCGCGCGTCGGTCTTATCAACGGCGCCCTGAAGCTGAACCCGACGATCGAGGAGATGAAAACCTCCGAGCTCGATCTCGTCGTCGCCGGCACGCAGGACGCGGTGCTGATGGTCGAGTCGGAAGCCAAGGAATTGTCGGAAGCGACCATGCTCGAAGCGGTGATGACCGGTCATCGCGGCTTCCAGCCGGTGATCAATGCGATCATCCGTCTCGCCGAACGCGCCGCCAAGGATCCGCGCGATCTGCATTTGCCCGACACGTCGGAAGTCGCCGCCGCTGTCGCGAAAATCGCGGAAGCGGAACTGCGCGAAGCCTACAAGCACACCGTCAAGCAGCAGCGCTACGCCGCCGTTGACGCGGTGAAGGCGAAGGTGACGGCGGCGCTGCTGCCGGAAGGCGGCGAAGCCAAATTCTCCAAGGAGCAGGTTGGCGAAGTCTTCAAAGAGCTGCAGGCCAAGGTCGTGCGCTGGAACATTCTCGACACCGGCATCCGCATCGATGGCCGTGACGTGAAGACCGTTCGTCCGATCGTCGCTGAAGTCGGCGTTCTGCCGCGCACCCATGGTTCGGCGCTGTTCACGCGCGGCGAGACGCAGGCGCTTGTCGTCGCGACGCTCGGCACCGGCGAAGACGAGCAATATGTCGACTCACTGGAAGGCACCTACAAAGAGCGCTTCCTGCTACACTACAACTTCCCCCCCTACTCCGTTGGCGAAACCGGCCGCATGGGTTCGCCCGGTCGTCGCGAAATCGGACACGGCAAGCTCGCATGGCGCGCCGTTCACCCGATGCTGCCGGGCAAGGAAGAGTTCCCCTACACCATCCGCGTGGTGTCGGAGATCACCGAGTCCAATGGTTCCTCGTCGATGGCAACCGTTTGCGGTTCCTCGCTGGCGCTGATGGATGCAGGCGTGCCGCTGAAGCGGCCGATCGCCGGCATCGCCATGGGCCTCATCCTGGAAGGTGAAAAGTTCGCCGTGCTGTCCGACATCCTCGGTGACGAAGACCACCTGGGCGACATGGACTTCAAGGTGGCCGGTACCGAGCAGGGCGTCACGTCGCTGCAGATGGACATCAAGATC
>JALRFG010000217.1 GCA_023253795.1 Methylocystis sp. | reverse complement strand
ATAACTCGGGCAGCCTGCAGGTGTACGGTGGCGCGCCGGCGCTCAGCGCTGTGCCGCTGGGTCGCAACGTATTTAATAATTACGGTGGACTCATCGGCGGTGGTCAGGTTGGCTACAACTATCAGCTGAGCAGCTTTCTGGTTGGCGCAGAGGCCGATATTCAAGGGCTGGCGGCTAGCAATGGGGGCGCGAATTTCACCGGCGCTTCATCTGCCGGCGGCGTAAGCTACACAACGATCGGCAAAGCCGTCAGCAATTTGCAATATATTGGCACGGTTCGCGGCCGTGTCGGCTATCTCGTCATGCCGACCCTGCTGGCTTACGGCACGGCGGGCTTCGCTTATGGCGGCGTCTCCTCAACCGTATATCTGGCGACCAGCGGCAACGATGGCACTGGCGGCGGCGGTAGCCTCTCCTACGCCAACACGCAATCTGGCTGGACGGCCGGCGGCGGACTGGAGTGGATGTTTGCGCCGAATTGGTCGGCGAAGGCTGAATATCTTTATTACAGCCTCTCCAACGGCTATGCGAGCACGACCATCGTAGACGCACCAAATAGCACATGGTCCTATGGCGTTGGCGCCTCGCGCAGCTACAACGGCAATATTGTGCGCGCCGGCGTGAACTATCACATCAACTGGAGCCCGGCTCCGGTCGTTGCGAAATTTTGAGACGAGGCGAGGACCTGAAAAGGATCTCGCTTTCTCATGAAGAATATCGAAAGCCCGGACAGCGCCGGGCTTTTTCTTGTGTCTCGACGTTGATGGCGTAGCATGCCGCATATTGCTGGCGCAGCTGGCTCTTGCTCTTTGAATAAAATGGTCCATTTTAAGCGGAAGTCTAAAGCGCGGCGATTTGTCTGGCCTGCATATGATTGGCCTGCCGTTTCGGCGGCGCAGACATCAGGAGCCGATCATGACGAACACCCCATCTGCATCCGGGCCTGATTTTGCGCTTGGCGTATCCGTTCGGGATATCGCCGACGGTGCTGTGCTGCAGGGCCATGTCGCCGGCAAAGAAGCGATCATGGTGCGTCGGGGCGCTGATGTTTATGTCGTGGGCGCCCATTGCACGCATTATCACGCGCCGCTGGCGGATGGCCTTGTTGTTGGCGACGAAATTCGTTGCCCCTGGCATCATGCCTGTTTCAGCCTCAAAACCGGCGCGGCGACCTGCGCGCCAGCCTTTGATGCGCTGCGCGCTTGGCGCGTCGAATGTGTCGGCGATGTGTATTTTGCGCGCGAACGCATGAAGCCGGAGCCGAAAACCTCTTCGGCGCTTCCCGATTCGCCGCGGCATATTGTGATCGTCGGTGGCGGCGCCGCCGGTTTCGCCGCTGCCTATACGCTGCGTAGCGAAGGCTATGACGGGCTGCTGGAGATTATTTCCGCCGATGCAGCGGCGCCCTATGATCGTCCAAATCTCTCCAAGGATTATCTCGCCGGCGCGGCGCAGCCCGATTGGCTGCCGTTACGCGCGCCCGAGTGGTATCGCGATAATGGCGTTCAGCTTCGTCTGGGACGCCGTGTGCTGGCGCTGGATGCAGGCGGCAAGCGCCTGACGCTCGATGACGACGCCGAGATCGCCTTTGATCGTCTGCTGCTCGCAACCGGCGCAGACCCTGTGCATCTGCCGACGCCCGGCGCCGATCTGCCGCATGTGCATTATCTGCGGTCTCTGGCTGACAGCGAGCGCCTGATCGCAGCCGCCGCTGGGGTCAAGCGCGTTGCGGTGATTGGCGCGAGTTTTATCGGGCTGGAGGTCACCGGCGCGTTGCGCGCGCGTGGATTGGAAGCCCACGTCATTGCGCCGGAAGCGGCGCCGATGTCGCGCATACTGGGCGCCGAACTCGGAACCTATATTCGGCAGCTTCACGAAGCGAAGGGCGTCATTTTCCATCTGGAGGATGTCGCAACCGAAATCGCTCCGCAGCAACTGACATTGCGCAGCGGCGGCGTCGTCATGGCGGAACTCGTGGTGATCGGCGTTGGCGTTCGTCCCAATCTCGCGCTGGCGGAGCAGGCGGGGCTCGACGTCGACAAGGGTGTGCTTGTCGATGAATTCCTCGCGACAAGCGCGCCGGATATCTACGCCGCCGGAGATATCGCCAGTTGGCCGGACAAGACGTCGGGCGGGCGTGTCCGGGTGGAGCATTGGGCGGTGGCGGAGCGTCAGGGGCAAACGGCGGCGCGCAACATGCTTGGCCTGCAGGAAAAATTTGAGGCGGTTCCGTTCTTCTGGAGCCAGCATTACGACCAGACGATTTCATATGTCGGTCATGCGACGGCGTGGGACCGCACAGAAATCTCTG
>JALRFG010000216.1 GCA_023253795.1 Methylocystis sp. | reverse complement strand
GCGCCGACAAGGCGCTCGGCGCCCGGCTCGCCGTATTCCGGGCCCGTCAAACCGAAAGCGTGACGCTCCATCCCCGAGACGACGCATGACCCGGCTTTCGCCTGGCGCGACCATTGGTGTTCTCGGCGGCGGCCAGCTCGCCCGAATGATGGCTCAAGCCGGCGCGCGGCTCGGCCTCAAAACCCATGTGTTTTCGCCCGTCGCCGACGATCCGGCCTTTGATGTCTGCGCGGCGCGGACGCAGGCGGATTTTCTCGATGAAGCGGCGCTCGCCGCTTTTGCGGAGGCCGTGGACGTCGTCACCTATGAATTCGAAAATGTCCCGGCCCGCACCGCCGAAGTGCTGGAGGCACATCGTCCGGTGCGCCCCAACCCGCGCGTTCTGGCGCTGACGCAGGACCGGCTGGTCGAAAAACAGTTTATTCGCGGACTCGGGCTATCCACCGCCGAATTCGCCGACGTTCGCGATCCGCAGACGCTGGCCGACGCGGTTGCGGCGCTGGGACGTCCGTCGATCCTGAAAACCCGCCGCTTTGGCTATGACGGCAAGGGCCAGGCGCGGATCGCCGATGGCGGCGATCTCGCCCAGACCTTCGCGGCGCTCGACGGCGCGCCCTGCATTCTTGAGGGCTTCGTGCCCTTCACCAAGGAAATCTCGATCGTCGCGGCGCGCGGGATCGACGGCGAGTTCCGCGCCTATGACGTCTGCGAGAATGTGCACGAGCATCACATTCTCGCAACCACCACGGCGCCGGCGGCGATCAGCGCCGCAACGGCGGCGGCGGCGGTTGAGGCGACGCGCCGGATCGCCGAAGCGGCGGAATATGTCGGCGTCATCGCCGTTGAAATGTTTGTCGTGCGCAAGGACGAAACGGAAGAACTCGTGATCAATGAGATCGCGCCGCGTGTGCACAACTCCGGTCACTGGACGCTGGACGGGGCCGAGACCTCGCAATTTGAACAGCACATGCGAGCCGTCGCCGGCTGGCCGCTGGGCTCGACGCAACGGCATGGCGTCAGCGTCACAATGCGCAATCTGATTGGCCATGACGCCGATCGCTGGCCGCAATTGCTTAGCGAGGACGGGACTTGTCTGCATCTTTACGGCAAGAAAGAAACCCGTGACGGTCGCAAGATGGGCCATGTAACGCGCATTCAGCGCTGACCGGCGCACAATCCGACCCGTTGCACTTGCCTCAGGCGCAATTTCCGATATTTTAGCGCCATCAGTATGGGGATGGAGTTCCCCGAAACCGCCGTAAAGGCTGATGACTCCTGTTACGCGTTTGATGCGGACAGTGGAGTTGCGACCTTGAAACAACCGGCGATCTTTCTTCTCCCGATCAATCCGTCTTCCCCAACATCCGCGCGTTCACCGACGACTCGGCGCATACGCGCCGGCTTGCGCGCGCATATTCGACAGGAATTTCCATGACAACCATCTGGGCGCAGGCGGCGCTGGTTTTTGCGCTCGCCCTTCTCGCGACAGCCTTCTCCAATCGGTTTCGCATCTCGACGGCGTTGTCGGAAATCATCATCGGCATGGTCGCGCGCATGGTTCTTGGCGCCACCATCGGCGTGGAAGTGTTTGGCGTGCAGGAGCCATGGGTGAAAACCATGGCCGGCCTCGGCGCGATTTCGCTGACCTTTCTCGCCGGCTCAGAACTCGATCCCGATGTGTTCAAGCTGAAATGGCGCGAAGCGGCAGCCGTCGGCGTCGCCTCCTTTCTAATCCCTGCGATCGGCTGCTGGGCGGCGGCGCATTATCTGCTGGGCTGGGAAAGCATGCCCGCACTCCTCGCCGGCATTGCGCTGGCGGCGACGTCTGTCGCTGTCGTTTACACGGTGATGATGGAATATGGCTTCAATCGCACTGATTATGGAAAAACGATTCTGGCGGCCTGCTTCATCACCGATCTCGGCACGGTCGTCACGCTTGGCCTGGTGTTCGCGCCATTCACATGGAAAACTGCGCTCTTCGTCGCTGCGCTAATCGCCGCTTTTATCGGCCTGCCCAAACTCACGCCGCGCGCTTTCGCACTTTTCGGCGGCAAAACCTCCGAATTTGAAGTCAAATTTCTCTATTTCATTCTGATGGCGCTGGGTGCGCTGGCGACATGGGCGGAAAGCGAAGCTGTGCTGCCAGCCTATCTCATGGGCATGGCGCTGGCCGGCTCGGTTGGACGCGATCACGCGTTGATCCGTCGATTGCGTACGATCACCATCGGCCTGCTGACGCCGTTCTATTTCATTCGGGCGGGTTATTTCGTGTCGCTGCCAACGGTTGCGCTGGCGCCGCTGGGCGTGATCGTGCTTCTGGTTGTGGAAATCGCGACAAAAATCGTCAGCGTCTATCC
>JALRFG010000215.1 GCA_023253795.1 Methylocystis sp. | reverse complement strand
CTTTCGCCCTTCCGAATGGCTGAGCGCCGAATCGACGCCAGCTTTATGGTCATGCTTAAGTATGTTTGCGGCAAAAATGTTGTCATTCGTGTCGGTGGATGTATTTTGAAACCGAAGGTTGAGTTTCGATTTCGCGAGTTGCATCCGGCTACCGTTTTGGCGCGCGGGCGCGCGTTGCGGCTGCCTGAATCTCGCGCCCCTGAATCTCGCGCCAGGTGTCTGATTGCGCGATCATCTGGCGGATCGAAGCGATGTTGGCGCTTGCGTCCTCCGGTGAGAGATCCTGGCGTTGCAGTTCTTCGGCCTCAACGAATTTGCCCTGCTAGCCGAGCACCAGCGCAAGGTTTTGCCGCACGCGTTCGTCGGCGTCGGGCTGGCTGGCGGCGAGCCGCAGCGTTTCTTCGGCTTTCGGCAATTGCTGCGAGAGCGCGTAGGAAAGCCCGTGATTAGAGAGGACGCCGGGATCGTTGGGGTGAATTTTCAGCGCCGTGTCGTAATAGCCACGCGCGGCGTCATGATCGCCCAGCTGATCGGCGATGGAGCCCTGCGTCGAAAGCACCGACCAGTCCGGCCGTTCCGGCGTATGGGCGCGGGTCAGAATATCGGCGGTCTGCTTGAGCTGGCCGGCGTCGGCGAGCGCTTTGCCATAGGCGGAGAGCACTTGCATGTCTTCGGGATTTTGAATGGCGAGACCTTGCAGCACCGCCACCGCCTGCGTGTTTTGCCCCAGCGCATGAAGCGATCTGGCGTAGGTCAGCGCCGTGTTTTTGTCGGCGCGATTGGCGTCGTAGCGACGGCCCCAGTCCTCGCTGAAGCGATGCAGCGACGCCTGATCCCTGGGCAGCGTGACCGGCGCAGCGGGTTTGCCAAAAGAGTCGGCCATGCCGGGCATACCGGTTTTGCAGCCGCCCAGCGCAAGTCCCAGCACAAGCAGGCAGGCTGCGAGACGCATGCGCCGCTGCGAAGCTGTGTCATTTGAGAACGAATCTATCATAAGCTGAGCAATAATTTCTTAAGCTTAACCATTTGTAAATTCCGCCCGCAGAACCTGTCGCCGCCTCTTGCTCCGGCAGGCGCAAGGCGCACATTGATGCCAAGAGATTCGGATCAGACACGATTCGTCTGATGCAAGGCTCCCCAGTGAGGATGCATGACGCTCAAGCTTGAAGACTGGTCGCCCGACGCGACGGCGATTGATTTTGTCGATGCGCAAAGCTGGCCGCAGATGCGCGTCGCCGCTGGCACGGATGTCGCGGCACTCGCGGATGTCGCGGGTTTTGAGGGCAAGACGGGCGGCGTGCTGATCGTTCCCGGCGGGTCGGGCGTTGCGCCGCGCGTCTTCTTTGGCGTGGAGACGGCGGATGCGAAAAATCGCGATCCGTTTCTTGCCGGCAAGCTTGCGGCAAGCTTGCCAAAGGGTCTGTATCGTCTGGGCGCCGGCGTCGCCGATCCGGCGCAGGCGGCCTTGGCTTTTCTGCTCTCGTCCTATTCTTTCACGCGTTACGTCTCGGCGAAAAATGAAAAGCCGCGTTTATGCGCGCCGGAGGGCGTCGATCGCGCCCGCATTGAACGCATCGCCGGCGCGGTCGCCTTCGGGCGCGATCTCGTCAATACGCCCGCCAATGATATGGGGCCTGAAACCCTCGCCGAGGCGGCGACGGCTTTGGCCGCCAGATATGGCGCAAGCTGTCGCACCATTGTCGGCGACGCGCTGCTTTCGGAAAACTTTCCGTTGATCCACGCTGTCGGACGCGCCGCCGCACAGGCGCCGCGGCTCGTCGATTTTTCACATGGTCCTGAAGACGGGCTGAAAGTGACGCTGGTCGGCAAGGGCGTGTGTTTCGACAGCGGCGGTCTCGACATCAAGCCCGCCGCCGCCATGCAACTGATGAAGAAAGACATGGGCGGCGCCGCCGTGGCGCTCGCGCTGGCTTCCATGCTGATGGATGGCGGCGCGCCGGTGCGGTTGCGAGTCTTGCTGCCGATTGTCGAGAATTCGATTTCCGCCAACGCTTTTCGACCCGGCGACATTTATCCGAGCCGCAAGGGGCTATCGGTCGAAATCGGCGACACCGACGCCGAGGGACGCCTGATCCTCGCTGACGCGCTTGCGCTGGCCAGTGAAGATGCGCCCGAACTCCTCTTCGACTTCGCGACGCTGACCGGCGCGGCGCGCGTCGCGCTGGGACCGGACCTGCCGCCGCTGTTCACCGATGACGACACGCTCGCCGCACAGTTGACCGCCGCCGCGATCCGCGAGCACGATCCGCTGTGGCGAATGCCCTTGTGGAGCGGGTACGACGACATGCTGAAGTCCGACGTCGCCGACATGGTCAATGCCCCCGACAGCGGCTTCGCCGGCGCGGTCACCGCCGCCTTGTTCCTGCGCCGCTTCGTGCCGAGGGGGGTGGCCT
>JALRFG010000214.1 GCA_023253795.1 Methylocystis sp. | reverse complement strand
ACGCTGTCGGCGATGCGACGGAAGCCCTCGAAGTCCCAAATGCGCGAATAGCCCGAGCCGCCGGCGATGATCAGCTTCGGCTTATGCTCCTTGGCGAGACGCTCGACCATGTCCATGTCGATGCGCTGATCGTCCTGACGCACCGTATAGGCGACCGGCTTGAACCAGCGGCCGGAGACGTTCACCGGCGAACCGTGGGTGAGATGGCCGCCAGCGGCGAGATCGAGACCCATATAGGTGTCGCCCGGCTGGAGCAGCGCGAGAAACACGGCCTGATTGGCCTGCGAGCCGGAGTTCGGCTGGACGTTGGCGTAGGAGCAGCCAAACAGCTTCTTGGCGCGATCCAGCGCCAGATTCTCCGCGATGTCGACATACTGGCAGCCGCCGTAATAGCGCTTGCCCGGATAGCCTTCGGCGTATTTGTTGGTCAGCACCGAGCCCTGGGCTTCCATAACCGCTTTCGAAACAATGTTCTCCGAAGCGATCAGCTCGATCTCGTGGCGCTGGCGACCCAGCTCCAGCTCAATCGCCTTGGCGAGTTCGGGATCGGACGTCGTGACGGAAGTGGTGAAGAAACCGGACTGGCTCATGGACTGCCCTCTGAATTGCTCTCGCGCGCGTGGCGCAAAATTCCCGGCTCTCCCGCGCCTGACGGCGAGGCCGGATGTTCTGGAACGTCAGCTAACCGCGATTCGTCCTGTTTATTAAGCAGGGCCGGACGGCGTCCGGCGCGCGCAGCAACGAAACCGACGTGGCGCAACCGATTATCACCCCGGCCCGACGATGGGAAGGGCTTGGAGCGCGACATCTAGCGGCAGCCGCCATGCAGCCGGTAGGGCAAAGCTTTCCAGGACAGGGTCGCCGACCAGGGGTAGACCGTGTCGCTCATGCCGTCCGAGCCCTTGCCGTCGCGGACCATGGTCTGGCGGAAAGCCAGCCGCCGATTGACCAGGTCGATGTCCGCCGGGTGGACGCGCGCCGAGACGCGGAACCGGCGAACCTCTTTCTCCAGCGCCCGCGTCAGCGTGAGCTGGCGGGCGCCGGTCTTGTAGACCGTGTTCACGAAGGGCTCGGTATAGATGCAGGTGAGGGTTTCGGCCCGCGCCAGAGCCGGCGCAAACACGCCGTTCGACAACGCCGTAACGACGGCGAAACGCAACGCGCGATGCATCATGCGTCCCCTCAAGCCGCCGCCTTCTGATAATCCTTCACATCCGAGAATTCGATGTCCGGATTGCGTTCGGAATCGTAGTTCAACTGGAAGGCCGATGTCGACATGAACACCGGCGCGCCGTCGAGATCGTCGGCGATGCTGGAGCCATGCGAGTCGACGAAGCTCTTCAGCTTCAGCGGATCTTTCGAGGTAATCCAGCGACAGACGGTGAAGCGCGACTGTTCATAGCGCGTTTGCAGGCCGTATTCGGCGTCGAGCCGCGTCGCCAGCACATCGAGCTGCAGCGCGCCGACGACGCCGACGATGGCGCCGGAGCCGTCATGCGGCGTGAACACCTGCACGACGCCTTCTTCGGCGAGTTGCTGCAACGCCTCGCGCAGCTTCTTGGCCTTCATCGCGTCGGAGATCAGAATGCGGCGCAGGATTTCCGGGGCGAAACTCGGCACGCCGCGAAACACTAGATCTTCGCCTTCCGTCAGCGTGTCGCCAATGCGCAGCGCGCCATGGTTTGGCAGGCCGACGACATCGCCGGCGAAAGCTTCGTCGGCGATGGAGCGATCACGCGCGAAGAAGAATTGCGGCGCGTTCAACGGAATGCTTTTGCCGGTGCGCACCAGTTTGGCTTTCATGCCGCGCGTCAATTTGCCGGAGCAGACGCGCATGAAGGCGATGCGGTCGCGATGATTGGGATCCATGTTCGCCTGAATTTTGAACACGAAGCCGGTCATCTTCGGTTCATTGGCCTCGACCATGCGCTTGTCGGCGGCCTGGGCGCGCGGGCTCGGCGCATATTCCGCCATGGCGTCGATCAGATCGCGCACGCCGAAATTGCGCAGCGCGCTGCCAAAGAACACCGGCGTCAGATGCCCCTCGCGAAAAGCGGCGAGATCGAAAGGCTTGCTGCCCTCCGCCGCCAGCATCGCCTCCTCGCGCCAGGCGTCGGCGCCATTTGGCAGAAGCGTGTCGAAGATCGGATCGTCGAGGCCCTGCGTCTGGATCAGCTCGTCGTCTTTATCGATTTGGCGAATGGTTTTGGTCGCGAAGCGATAGGTGCCGGCGAATTGCTTGCCGCCGCCGATCGGCCAGGTGATCGGCGTGGTGTCGAGCGCCAGCGTCTTCTCGATCTCGTCGAGCAGATCGAAGGGATCGCGGGTTTCGCGATCAAGCTTGTTGACGAAGGTGACGATCGGAATATCGCGCAGGCGGCAGACTTCGAACAGCTTGCGCGTGCGCGCCTCGATGCCCTTGGCGGCGTCGATCACCATCAC
>JALRFG010000213.1 GCA_023253795.1 Methylocystis sp. | reverse complement strand
AGCATTACGTCACGTCGCCGCGCAGCTCAGACCCCAAGGGCAAGCAATATGTTGCGCCGGGTGAAACTGTGACCTTCGATGAGGAATATCGTTTCTATGAAGACCCGAAAGGCTGGAAGGGTCCCGATGGCAATGTTTATTCGCAGTAAAGCGTCTTGAAAAAATTATGGGCGCGCAGTTTCTGCGCGCCCTTTTGCTTGAAAGCTTCTGCCTAAGCGGAGAAGTCGTATCAGCGAGAATTAGTGCAGCAGGTCCGTGTTCTGCGGGCAGCCGGCCTTCTCGTTACAGGCCTTGAAATTTTGGCGCAGCACATCCTTGTCGGCGCCATAGTTCTGCTTGCGCGACAGATATTCATCGTAGCACTTCGAGGCAGCATTAGCCTGCTTGTCTTCATCGGCCTTACGGGTGTCGCAATCGGCGAAAGCCGGTGTAATCATTCCGGCGAGGAGCGCAATGGCCGACACAATGGCGAATTTGTTCATTCTGACGTTTCCTTTTCTTACGTAGAGCTTGACCGTTCCTCTACCGACTTATCCGTCGGAACGGAACCTCCTCCCATCACGTTACCCGCGACAGCCTACAAGACGCCAAGCGGGCCGGACGATGTCGGAAGAATGCTCGCAAGTCAATGACACAGAGATAGTCGCGGGAGGAGTCAAACTTTGCATCACTCCCAAAAGAACATTAGATTTGTTTTACATTTTGTAATCAATAATTTAGTAAATTATTGTGTCTATGTAGATTTAATGCTGCAACGCAGCGAAAAATCCTTTTTTGCCTACCCAATTGTCCTAAACTGAGGACAGGGGACGGATAGACCGCACGCCCTGTCCCGTTATTAAGGATCGCCCGACGGCGGACCAGTCTCAGAGATCCTTAGAATTCTGCGGGCAGCCGCACTTTTGGTCGCAAGCTTTGCGATCAGTTAACAGTTTGGCGTGATCGGCCATCATGTCCTGCTTGTGGCGCACATATTCATCCTCGCATTTACCGGCGCAGACGGCCTGTTCGTCTTCCTTGCGCGTGTCGCAATCGGCAAGCGCCGGAGCAACCATAGAAGCGATCATGACGGCGGCAATGGCTAAAGTCTTCATTTGTTCGTTTCCTCCAGTTTTTGCCAGGGCTATTTACTTTGCCCAGTAGTTACATGCGCTCTAAAGATAAGCAACTAACCAGAAACGTATGTCCTGTAGTCGACAAATCGCAATAGCGCGTGAAACTGCAACTAGGATGTAGCAGCAAATGTGACGAGTCAATCAGACTAGTAGATTCGACTTTATCGTCAGGGCGCAAGCTGTCGCAGCACATAAGGCAGGATGCCGCCATTTTTGAAGTATTCTAATTCGTCGAGCGTATCGATGCGCAGCAAGAGCGGGATCGTCGCTGTCGAACCATCCTTAAAGCCGATTTGCGCATTGATTGTCTGACGTGGCGTCAATCCGGCGCTGAGGCCATTGATAACGACAGTTTCTTCGCCAGTCAGTCCCAGCGACGACCAGCTGGCGCCATTCATGAAGGTGAGCGGCAGAACGCCCATACCGACGAGATTGGAGCGATGAATGCGCTCGAAGCTCTGGGCGATCACCGCACGCACGCCAAGCAAGGCTGTGCCCTTCGCCGCCCAGTCGCGCGATGAGCCATTGCCATATTCCGCGCCGGCGAAGACCACCAGAGGCGTCTTCTGTTGCGCATAGCGCATGGCGGCGTCGTAAATCGAGAGCGTCTCGCCGCTGGGATAGAATTTGGTCAGCCCGCCTTCCGGCACAACGCCGGCGGCGTCCTTCATCATATGATTTTTAATGCGAATATTGGCGAAAGTGCCGCGCATCATCACTTCATGATTGCCGCGACGCGTGCCGTATTGATTGAAATCGACCGGCGCGACGCCGTTCTCGACCAGCCATTTTCCGGCCGGCGACGCCGCCTTGATCGAACCCGCCGGCGAGATGTGATCGGTGGTGATCTTGTCGCCAAACAGCGCGAGAATGCGCGCGCCGTCAATATCAGCGATCGGCTTCGGCGTTCTGCTCAAGCCGGTGAAATAGGGCGGATTGCGCACATAGGTGGACTGATCGTCCCACTTGTAGGTTTCGCCCTTCGGCGCAGCGACCGCGCGCCAATGTTCATCGCCGGCAAAGACATTGGCGTAGGCGTCGCTGTAGAGTTCACGCGTCACATTCTCCTGAATGAAACGATTGATCTCGGCGTTGGTCGGCCAGATATCGCGTAGATAAACGGCGGTGCCGGAGGGATCATGACCAATCGGCTCCTTCGTCAGATCAACCGACATTGTGCCGGCGAGCGCAAAGGCGACAACCAGCGGTGGCGACGCAAGATAATTCGCCTGCACATCCGGATTGACGCGGTCCTCGAAATTGCGATTACCCGACAACACCGACGCCACAACCAGATCATGCGCATTGATGGTTTTCGACACTGGCGCCGGCAATGG
>JALRFG010000212.1 GCA_023253795.1 Methylocystis sp. | reverse complement strand
GAGGGCGAGACTTTTCAGGTGCGCGAAAGCGTCATCGACATGCGTCGTGAACCACGGCCCGATTGCGCGGTCGATACGCAACTCCTCTATGGCGAACGCGTCACGCTCTATGACGAGGAGGAGGGCTGGGGCTGGGTGCAGGCGGCGCGCGATGATTATGTCGGCTGGGTTCCGCTCAACGCGCTGTGGAGCCGCAACGATCCGCCGACGCACCGGGTGAATGTGGCGCGCACATTTATTTATCCCGGCCCCAGCATCAAACTGCCGCCGCTCAACGCCATGCCGCTCAGCGGTGACGTCACAATTGTCGAAGAGCGCGGCGATTTTCTGGTGACGCCGGAACATGGCTTCATCTGGCGTGCGCATCTTGCGCCGCTTGATCGCCCCGCGACGGATTTTGTCGCCGTGGCGGAGACATTGCTTGGTTCCCCCTATCTGTGGGGCGGCAAATCCTCGCTGGGTATTGATTGCTCCGGGCTGGTGCAGGTCTCTCTGCTCGCCAGCGGCTTCAGCGCGCCGCGCGACAGCGATATGCAGGCCGCCGGTCTGGGCGATGCGCTGGCACCAGCCTCTGCGCTTCAACGCGGCGATCTGGTTTTCTGGAAAGGGCACGTTGGCATTATGCGCGACGCCGTGACGCTGCTGCACGCCAATGGCACGCATATGCTGGTGTCGAGCGAGCCTCTGGCGCTGGTGCGGGAGCGCAATATCGCGGCAGGCGCGGGCGACATCACCGGCTTTCGGCGGTTGCCGTTCTATCGTGCTTAATCCGTAATCAGGCGGCGCGCACAAAGGTTTTGAGCAGACGTTTCAGCGCCCCGATATTGGCGGCGAGCGCTGTGGCTGTCTGTTCGGGCGACGGGCGGCCACCGGCAAAACCTGCTGCGTAACTCGTCACCAGCGCAATCGCCGCGAAAGGCAGGCCGAAACGGCGCGCCAATATCGCTTCCGGCGCGATGCTCCAGCCAATCAGATCGGCGCCCATTATGCGCGCCATGCGCGCCTCGGCGGGCGTTTGCCAGCTGGGGCCCGAGAACCACATCAGCACGCCTTCCATCATCGGCGTAACGGCTGTCGTGGCGGCGAGTTTGAGACGTCGCAGCAAGCGCTTGTCATAGGCTTCGGTCAGATCGATATTGGCGCTCGTGTCGCCGATCAGCGGATCGACGCCGGTGATGTTGATATGATCGCTGACGGCGACAAAGGCGCCGGATTGCAAATCGGCGTTGACCGAATGAGCGACGCCAATCATCACCACCATATTGGCGCCGAGCAATGCGAGCGTCTCCATCGGCCCGGACATCAGACTGGGATCGCCCGTCTGATGAAAGGTCGTGACGCCATGAAGGACTAACGTAGAAACGTCATCAATGGTCCCGATGATTACGGCGGCATTTTCAACACCAGCGCCGATCGGAAAGCCCGGCAAGGCGCTATAGGCGATACGATCATGGACAATGACCGCATCCGATGCGCCGCGTAGTTCATCGCCGATGATGAGAGCGAGATCAATATTTTCGAATGGACAACGTGCGCCAATGATCGACGCTGATTGTTGCGCCGCCTCATTCACGACAGCGGCTCAACCTGATTGCGGAAGGCGGCGGCGAACAGGGCGCGGGTATATTCCTGCTGCGGATGGTTGAACACCTGCGTCGCGGGTCCTTCCTCGACAACCTTGCCATGTCGCATCACGATGAGATGCGCCGCCAGCGCCTTCACAACGCGCAGATCGTGACTGATGAACAGATAGGCGAGGGCGCGGCGACGTTGCAGATCGCGCAGCAGATCGATGATCTGCGCTTGCACCGACATGTCGAGCGCCGATGTCGGTTCATCGAGCACAACAAATTTCGGCTCCAGCACCATGGCGCGGGCGATGGCGATACGCTGGCGCTGGCCGCCGGAGAATTCATGCGGATAACGATCCATAGTTGAAGGATCGAGTCCAGTCTCCTTCAACGCGCGCGCGACGATCTCGCGGCGTTCGTCGAGCGTGAGTTCCGGACGCTGGACGGTGAGGCCTTCTGCGACGATCTCGGCGACCGACATGCGCGGCGACAACGAGCCATAGGGGTCCTGAAACACGATCTGCATATCGCGGCGCAGGGGGCGCATTTCGGCGACGCTCTTGCCGTCGATCCTGTCGCCAAGGAAAACGATGGGGCCATCCGACCGAATGAGGCGGATCAGGGCCAGCGCCAGAGTCGTTTTGCCGGAACCGGACTCGCCCACGACGCCAACCGTCGCGCCTTCGCGTATGGTGAGCGATACGCCGTCGACCGCTTTCACATGATCGACCGTGCGACGCATGAAGCCGGCTTTGATCGGAAACCAGACTTTCAGATCATCGGCGGAGACGACAACAGGCGCGGTCTCGTTGCTGACGACCGGATCGCCCTTAGGTTCAGCCGAAAGCAACGCGCGCGTATAGGGATGGCTGGGCGCGGAAAACACGGATTCGACTTCTCCGGTCTCGACGACTTTGCCTTTCTGCATCACGCAGACGGTGT
>JALRFG010000211.1 GCA_023253795.1 Methylocystis sp. | reverse complement strand
GCCGTGTTTCTTCGCTTCGACGGCGCGATAGCGCAGCATCAGATGCGGAAAATCGAGATTAAACTCATGCGGCGGCACATAGGGGCACTTCGTCAGGAAGCACATGTCGCAGAGCGTGCAGGCGTCGACGACATTCTTGAAGTCGGCGCTGGCGACGGTGTCGAGTTCACCGCTCTTCGATTCATCGACGAGATCGAACAGACGCGGGAAGGAGTCGCAGAGGTTGAAGCAGCGACGGCAGCCGTGACAGATGTCGAAAACGCGGCGCACTTCGGCGTCGAGTTTGGCCTCGTCGTAAAATTCCGGATTTTCCCAATCCAGCGGATGCCGGATCGGCGCTTCGAGACTGCCTTCTCTCATCATAACCTGCCGCAAATGTCGCGCGAGACCGTCGCGCATGGGCCCGGCGCCGTAGCGCCGGACCATGATCGTCTTTCAGACGAACAAGCTTATTTCAACTCGTCGAGCGCGCGCTGGAAACGGCCGGCGTGCGAGCGCTCGGCCTTGGCCAGCGTCTCGAACCAGTCGGCGATTTCCTCAAAGCCCTCTTCGCGGGCCGAACGCGCCATGCCCGGATACATGTCGGTGTATTCGTGCGTCTCGCCGGCGACGGCGGCCTTCAGATTGTCCGAGGTCTTGCCGATCGGCAGGCCGGTGGCCGGATCGCCCACGCCTTCCAGAAATTCAAGATGACCGTGCGCGTGGCCGGTTTCGCCTTCCGCCGTTGAACGGAACACGGCGGCGACGTCGTTGTAGCCTTCGACGTCAGCCTTTTGAGCGAAATACAGATAGCGGCGGTTCGCCTGCGACTCGCCCGCGAACGCGGCCTTGAGATTCGCTTCGGTTTTGCTGCCCTTCAGCGTAGCCATTGATGCCTCCAGAAAAATTCATGCCGTCGAGAGCGCGACTCGCCCGCTCTCGTCCGGTCTTCCTTAGAATAATTCAAAACTAGCCGACGTCCAGTCGTCAGGGGTAAATTTTCTGTCGATGACGCCAGCGCCCCGTTTTCACCTGCGGCGGGGGATAGTATTTGAAAACAAAAAGATGGAAGCTGCGGCATGATCGACCGCTATGAAAATTTCGCAGCCCTCGCCGCGCAGGAGCGCGAAGGGACGCATTACCGCGTCCACGCCATTCGCCGCGCCTCTCCCGTGCTGATCATGGCCCCGCACGGCGGCTTCATCGAACCCGGCACCCACCAGATCGCCGGCGAACTCGCCGCCGGCCGCCATTCCTTCTACGCCTTCGAGACGCTTGAGAAGCGCGCGTCTGGCAAGGGGATGCACATCACCTCGCGGCGTTTCGACGAGCCGCGCGCGCTGACGCTGGTCGCGGACGCCGAGATCGTGCTCACCGTGCACGGCCGCAAGGACAAGGACGACGCCTGGGGCGTATGGGTCGGCGGCCTGCATGATCCGCTGCGCGACGCCATCGCCACTGCGCTTGGCGACGCCGGAGTGGCGGCGAAAGCGGTTGGTGACGGCCATCCCCTCGCCGGCCGCGACGCCGACAATATTTGCAATCGCGGTCGCGCCGGCGCTGGCGTTCAACTCGAACTGCCGGCGCGGCTTCGACAAGCGCTGGTGCGGGAAAGCGAAATGCGCGCGGCGTTCGTTGAGACCGTTCACGCAACGCTTGCCGCTTATGGGTATGATGCGGGCTGAAACGCCCTGACAGGACGGCGCCGGGCGCGATTACTGCTATGGTGGATCACGCTCAGGCCCGGTGCAGGAAAGACACGCCGTATGATGTTCAAACGCAAAGCTTCTGAAGCAGCAGAATTTGAACGCAGCTATCACCAGCTGCGCATCGCCGCCAGCCAGAACATCAACAACCTCACCGACAGCGTGCTGAACGACATGAACGTGCTGATCTCAAAAAGCGCGTCATTGTTGCAATTCATTTCCGTCGTGCTTGCGGCGCTGACTTTCTCGCTGGGGCTCGTCGATTTGTCGGCGCCCTATGCGCATTATGTTCAAGCGGCGATTTTTATCTATATCGCCTGTTTCTCCACCGCTGCATGGATCGACCTGCGGTGCCTCTATTCGATGGGCGCGCGAGATTTTGATGTGCGCGGGAGCATTGAGGATTACGAAGCGGCGTTGCTGACTGAAATCGCCAAACGGCGTCAAAACTACGAGATCTCTCTGAGCCTCGCGCGCAACGGCTTCTTTTTGCTCATGCCGTTTTTGCTGATCTGGATACTGCTTGCCGCGCAAGCCTCCAGCATGTTCCCCTGAAGCGTTTCAGCCGTCGCGACGCTTTTTCCCTTCAAAGGGATTCTCACCGGATTTTTTCGAAATCCGAAGCGGCACGCCGGGCAGATCGAAAGCCTTGCGCAGACCGTTGATCAGATAGCGCTCATAGCTTGCCGGCAATTCATCAAGCTGATTGCCGAACAGCACAAAATGCGGCGGCCGGGATTTTGGCTGGGTGATGTAGCGGATTTTGATGCGCCGGCCCGCCACCGCCGGCGGCGGCGTTTGTTCGAGCGTCGACAGCAGCCAGCGATTGAGCCGACC
>JALRFG010000210.1 GCA_023253795.1 Methylocystis sp. | reverse complement strand
CATTGACGTCGTCGGCACGCTGCGCGCGCTGACGGTGAACGCGCGCTCCACCGGCGTCGTGCAGGGCGGCTCCTCGCTGACGCAGCAGCTCGCCAAGAATCTGTTTTTGTCCAATGAGCGCACCTACACCCGCAAGATCAACGAGGCTTTCCTCGCGCTCTGGCTCGAACATCATCTGACCAAGCGCGAAATTCTTCAGCTTTATCTTGATCGCGCCTATATGGGCGGCGGCGCGTTCGGCATTCAGGCGGCGGCGGAGTTTTATTTCGGCAAGTCGATCCGCGACGTCACCTTGCCCGAAGCGGCGATGCTCGCCGGCCTGTTCAAGGCGCCAACCAAATACGCGCCGCACAAAAATCTGCCGGCTGCGCGCGCGCGCGCCAATGACGTGCTGCGCAATCTCGTCGCCGCCGGCTTCATGACCGAAAGTCAGATTATGCCGGCGCTGCGGAGTCCGGCGACGCCGGTTCAGCGGCCGGATGAAATCAGCGGCGACTGGTATCTCGATTACGCCTACACCGAAGTGCGCAAGCTCGCGTCGGAAGGAAAGTTTGGCGACAATCGCGTGCTGATCGTGCGCACCGCGCTCGATCCCAATGTGCAAAAGCAGGCGGAAGACGTCATCGAGAAAAACCTGCGCGAGCAGGGCCGCGGCTATCATGTCAAACAAAGCGCCATGGTGGCGATGGAGACGGACGGCGCGGTGCGCGCCATCGTCGGCGGACGCGATTATGGCGCGAGCCAGTTCAATCGCGCCACCGACGCCATCCGTCAGCCCGGATCGTCGTTCAAGCCCTATGTCTATCTCACCGCCCTGATGAGCGGAAAATACAAGCCGACGACAATGGTCACGGACTCGCCGGTCTGTATCGGCAATTACTGCGTGCATAATTACAGCGGCGGCTATGCGGGCTCTTTGCCCCTGTCGATGGCGCTCGCCAAATCGCTGAACACGATTGCGATCAAATTGTCGATCGCCATCGGCAATGGCGACTCGCGCGTCGGGCGCAAGAAAATCATGGAGACCTGCCGCAAGCTTGGCATCACGACTCCGCTGGAGGATACGCCGTCGTTGCCGGTGGGCCAGAGCGGCGTGTTGCTGATGGAGCATGCGACCGCCTATGCGGCTTTCGCCAATGGCGGCAAACGCACCTTCGCCCATTCGACGATTGAGGCCCGCAACAGTCAGGGTGAATTGATCTACACCCATGATCGCGACGGGCCGAAACAGATGCAGGTTCTGCCGCAGGATAAGGTGATCGAACTGGCGACGATGATGAAGCGCGTCGTGGACGAAGGCACCGCCAAGCGCGCGCAGCTGCCCGGGATAGACGTGATCGGCAAAACCGGCACGACCAATGGCTATAAGGACGCATGGTTCTGCGGCTATACTGGCGTCATGGGCGGCTGCGTCTGGTATGGCAATGACGATAATGAACCGATGAACAATATGACCGGCGGCGCCTTGCCGGCCGGCACCTGGCATGACGTGATCGCCTATGCGCTGCAGGGCGTTCCGGTGACGCCGATTGTCGGCTTGCGGCCGCCGACGCCGGTCGCGGGCGCGCCGGCCGCCGCCGTCAGCGCCGAGCCGGGGCAGCCGCAACGCCCCGGCATGCTGTCGAAAGCCGCTTTGCAGGCGATTGAAGCCATTCAATCGAAACTGCGCGCCCTCGACGCCAAACCGGCGGCGCCTGCGCCAGCGCAGAAACAAGGCGCCGCATCGCCTGTCCCGGCTCAGGCCCCCACCAAAGCGCCTGCCGCCGTCGCGGCTGGCGCCACGCGATGACGGCCCCGCCATGCTGACGCAGGAACCTTACGCAACCTATCTGCGCACCGGCCTCATCATGCTTCTTGGCATGGCGCTTGGCTTCGCGGTGACGCTTGTCACGCTAGGCTCGGGCTATGGCTTCAATCCGCTTGAGATCGGTCCCTGGGTGGCCTGGCCCGACATTGGCGGACCGGACGTCGATCCTTATGCGCGCGCGGTGATCTCGCGCTCCGGCGAAGCGCCGCTGGCGAAGGAGCAGGGGCTGGTTTTCGTCGCGCGGGTCGATTCCGAGGGCGCGCCGCTCGACGGCGCCTGCGAGTATCGCGTCACCGACCCAACGCCGCCAACGCGCTACTGGACGCTGGATCTCGCCGAGCCAAATGGCGGCGTGATCGATAATCCCGGTGGTCGTCGCGGATATACGTCGGTGGATGTGCTGCGACGCGAGGGCGGCGCTTTCGACATCTCCTTGTCCAGACAGCCGCAGCCCGGCAACTGGCTGTCGCCCGGCGAGGCGCGCCGCTTTATCGTTGTGCTGCGTCTCTATGACGTCAATCTCGATGTCGCTGCGCGACCCGACGCCGCCGCCTTTCCCAAAATCATCAAGGGACAGTGCGCATGACGATCCCTGACCGTTATCTCGATTACGCGCCCTGGGTGATCGGCACATTGCTGATCGCCGCAATCGTTCATGTCGTCTCGGTGTTGCTGATGCCGACGCTGGCGCCGCGCGACGCCTTTGCGCGGCTCT
>JALRFG010000020.1 GCA_023253795.1 Methylocystis sp. | reverse complement strand
AGCGCGCGCGAACCGAGTGGATTGTCCGGGCCGCCCGGCAGGCCACCGGCGTCCGCCGTCGGCTGAAGATGCGGCCAACGCTCCAGCATATCCTTGGGCGGAACCCAGCGCGGCCATTCCTGCATGCCGCCGACATAGGCGCGACCCGTCCAGCCCATCGAGTCCTGGCCAGTCGAAACGCCATAACGGACAGCCTTGCCGCCCGGCATGATGTAATAAAGGAAGTGATTGCGGGAATCGACGACGATGGTCCCGACCGGCTCGCTGGTCTTGTAATCGACCATATAACGATCGAATTCCGCGCCCACCTGCGCCTTGGGGGCCAGGGCCATGAATTCAGCGTCACGTCCGGAGAGCTTCGGATCGGGCAAGCGGGTGCCGTAACATCCCGCAAGGGTGGTGGCGGAAAGCGCCGCCACAACTGCAAGTCTAAACTTCATGGGTGTTACTCCTGTTCCGCAAATTAACCGTTCGGTCACGAATATCACGGCTTTCGCGAAGCTGAAGTCCTCCAGAACCAATATTTCCCTAGTGTTGCATGGGCGCCACGCTAATGTTGCGTCGGCGCCACAATATGATTTTATATGATGACGACTTGCACAAATGATTTGCTTCTCACGGCCTCATTCTGGGGGTGGAAGCAGCAATCACCGGCTTTTGGAGCGCTAACGGGTTGTGAGAACAGCGATCTTCTCCCATTCGGGCTGTCTCGCGCATGAGATGGGGCCCAGTCATCCGGAGTGTCCGGAACGCCTGCGCGCCATAGAGCGCGGTCTTGAGAATGAGCGCTTCCAGTCGCTGGACCGCATCGCCAATGCGCCGCCCGCGTCTCCTGAGGCGCTGCTGCGCGTGCATCCGGAATATTATCTTGATGCGCTGGAGAGCGCCGCGCCGACAGAAGGCTATATGCCCATCGGCTCCGACACGGTGATGAATCCCCAAACGCTGGAGGCGATCTGGCGCGCTGCGGGCGCGGCCGTCGCCGCCGTCGACGATGTGATGCGCGGCGTCATCAACAACGCTTTCGTCGCCGCCCGTCCGCCGGGCCATCACGCCGGCCCGCGCTCGCCAATGGGTTTTTGCTTCGTCAATAATGTCGCCGTCGCCGCGCGCCATGCGCAGGCGATGCATGGCGCCGAACGCGTCGCCATCGTTGACTTCGACGTGCATCACGGCAATGGCACGCAGGATGTGTTCTGGTCGGATGAGAGCGTTATGTTTTGCTCCACCCATCAGGCACCGTTCTACCCCGGCACGGGCGGACCCGCCGAAACCGGCGAGCATGACACCATCGTTAATGCACCGCTGTTCGCCGGTTCAGGCGGCGACGCTTTTCGCGAAGCCCTCAATGATCGCATTCTGCCGCGCCTGCGCAATTTCCGGCCCGACCTGATTCTGGTTTCCGCCGGCTTTGACGCGCATGTGGCCGATCCGCTCGGCGGTCTGCGGCTCGTGGAAGTGGATTTCGGCGACGTGACCAAAAGGCTGATGGAAATCGCCGACAAATGCTGCGGCGGCCGCCTCGTCTCGCTGCTGGAGGGCGGCTATGACACGGAGGCCCTTAGCCGCTGCGTCGACGCCCATGTGCTGGCGCTGATGGGCGCTTAAACCGGGTCTGGAACGAAAAAAATCCGCGTCGCCCTCGGGCGCGCGGCTTTTTTTCAATTCCAGAGATCTTAGCCCTGACGCGCCTTATAGCGCTTCTGGACCTTGTTGATCACGTAAATGCGGCCCTTGCGGCGCACGATCTGGTTGGCGCGATGGCGCGAACGCAGCGATTTCAGTGAGTTACGAACCTTCATCGGTCTACCCCGGCAATAAAAAACTGTGCCGGGAAAACGCCCGGCGCCTCGTTGGCACGGTCTATGCCAAATTTCCCCCGCCGGATCAAGGGCGCGGCGGCGGGGTCTCCCCCGCCTCCCCACCTTTCATGCGGCCGTCAGAATGCGACCTTCTCCGTCTCGGCGCCCCAGTTGAAGTGATAATTCACGCCGGCCCGGGCGATGATCCCGTCAAACTGGATTTTCGTGGTCGGCGCATTCATCCACATTGTTGATCCAGCTTCGATCGGACCACCCGTGCCTGTTCCTCCGAGTGAGGCGCAAGCGGATACGCAATTCACAGCGACAGGAGAGCTCGCCAGCATGACATTGCCGAGATTGTAATAGACGCCTTCCGCCTTGAGGCTCCAATTGTCGTGGAACATCCACTCAACGCCGCCGCCAGCCGCCCAGCCGGCTTTGAACCCCGAATAGCTTGCATAGCCAGGAATGACGGTCTGGGTAGAGGAAGCCGCTTCAGTTCCCGCGTCTTCATTGTCGTCCGCCGTGGCCGCGCCCCAATGCACCGCTGAAGCATGCACATTACCATAAGCAAGGCCGCCTGTTCCGTAGGCCATAATGCTCGGAGTAATCGCATAGCCCAGTCGACCGCGGAAGGTTCCCATCCAATGGGTGCCTGCGGAAATCCTACCGCCACCCGTCATTGTACGGGCATTTGCATATTCACTGCCATCGGTCGAACCATAAAAAGCGTTATCCGCCACACCGTTGGCGTATTCTCCCGAACCCGAGAATGTGGAGCCCTGCAGATCGGCTTCCGCGCCAAGCACGACATTTGATTCATCCTGATAGTTCCAGCCGATCTGTCCACCACCGATGAAGCCGTTACGACTTGCGTTCGCAAGACCGGTATTGGCCATCGCCATGGAGCCGGGAACCGCCATTTGCCAAGGCTCATCGCCTTCAACTTCATCAGCGCCAAAAGGACCATTCACCGCATTCGCCCAGGCGTCATTCAGACCAAAGGACGTCGTATTCGCGCCGGTCGTCGCGCCCCAGCCATAGCCGGCGTTGAGACCTGCATAGAAACCGCCCCATTTACGCAGCGAATTTGCTGGCTTGATCTCTTTCTCTGTCTCTTGATCGTACAGGCTGTTGGCGGAAGCGATCCAGCTCGTTGCGGAAGGATCGTTGCTGTAATCCCATTTCATGCCGCCGAAGAAAGCGGTGGGCGGGCCAACAGAAACCATCTTCGGATTGGTGAGCGGCAGGAACGGAATCGCCTGAGGATCGTAAAAAGTACCGAAGCTGCGCGTGCGCGTGTTGGCGACGTTTTCGATCAACGCATACATCTGCACATTGGGCAGGAAGTTATAGGACGTGCGCAGGTTGAGCACGCCATAGGGCGACAGCGTGCCAAATTGATTGGCCCAGTCGCCGCCAAGATAGGGACCCGTGGCGTAGACAAAATCGCCGCCGATTTTCCACTTCTTCGTCATCGAATAATCGACGCCGGCCTTGAAACGGTTCGTCGCCACCGAGGGCAGCGTCGCCCCGGGGTTGGTGAGCACCGAGCTGGCGCCAATCGCAACCACCGCCGGATTATTCGGCGAACCAAGGAAGTTCTGCGAATTAAAATAGGCGTCGGTCAGCGAATAGTTGATATAGGCCGCCGTGCGATCGTCATTATAGCGCGCCGAGAGTTCGACGCCCTGACGGACCGTATTGCCGGCATTGGTGAAGTAACCGCGTCCGGTGATCTGGCTCGGGATCGAGAAAATGTCGTTAAAGACATTGGTGCGAAAAAGTCCGGCCGTCCATTGCACGGCGCCGGGCAGCGCGCCCAGAAAGCCCGAAAATTTCTCTGATGGCTTGAAACCGCCGCGCAGGCCCGTATCGATGGTGTTCGACGTCACCTGCTGCAAAGGCGGATCGGCGACCATAAAAGCGTCGATCACGCAAGGGCGATTGGGATCGGAGCAACCCAGTTCAAGCGGCGTCGGCGCACGATTGGCGACCGAATAGCTTGAATAGGCCGAAATTTCCGGCGTGATCTTGAAAGAGGCGCCGCCCATCGGATTGATGTGATTGAATTGATGATTGCTGTTCAGATCCGTGCCGCGATTGTCGAACATGTTGACCTGCGCCTGATTGAAACGCAGGCCGCCGCTCACCGTCAGCCGGTCCGTCAGATCAAGCGAGTCAAGCGCATAGGCGCCGAGGTAATAATTGGCCGCATTGACGTTGATCGGCGCGATGCCGGCCGCCGGCTCATTGGTCCAGTAATTAATCCCTGAGACATTCAGATCAGGATTGATGACGCCCAATTCCTGATTGGCCTGGAAGCCGGTGTATCCGTGCTCAAGATTTAGACCCATAGTGAATTTATTAGCGAAACCCAAAATACGATCGGTATTGTTCAACTGTGTGGTGAAACCAATCGTGCTGATCTTCGTCCATGTGCGATCAATGGCGCCGAGCGTTGGCCCTTTGGTGTACTCATTGCCGTTGGCGGTAAAGAAATTTGGAACGCCGGTTGCGCCGCCGCTCTCGCTGGTGCAGGTCGGCGAACCCGGCTCGCATTCAAACTCTGTCGTATTGCCGTCGACGCGCGCCTGATTATAGCCGCGATAATGCACGTCGCCGAGCAATTTGGTGGTCGGGTTGAGCTGAACCTGACCATTCAGATCGAACATGGCGACCTGGTTCTTGTATGTCTGCGGCGTCGTGTAGACAGAACTCTTGTCAGCGGCGACCATTTGCTCCGGAGCGGGGCCCGAGGCGCCGAATTTGTTGCCGCCGAGCGTCACATTGGCGTGCACTTCAGCCTGCTCGGCCCTGTAGCCAATATCGCCATAGAAGCGTTTGACCTGCGTGCTCTGGAAATAGCGATAACCGGAATCGCCCATCGCCTCGCCGGCGGCGTAAACAGCGAAATCGCCAACCTGCTTGCCGAACTGGAATGTGCCCATGCGGCGCTTGAACGAGCCGCCGCGAACATCCAGCTCGGCGCCCTGCCAGGTGAAGCCGTTCTTCATATCAAGCACGACGGCGCCGCCGATGGCGTTGAGACCATAGAGCGGATTGCCGGTTTCAATCGCGACGCGGTCGATGGCGATGCTGGGGATCAGATCCCAGTTGACCGTATCGCCCCACATTTCGTTGACGCGAATGCCGTTCTGAAACACGGCGAGGCCCTGCGGCACGCCGGCGTAGGGCGATGCGTTAAAGCCACGATAATTTAATTCCGGAAACGCCGGATTGCCGCCGACGTCATTGATGATCACGCCCGGCGCGGTGCGCTGCAACGCTTCGCCTAGATTAAACTTGCGCACATTGGCGATTTCCGCGCCTTCAACCACATGCACCGCCGCCGGCACCTGATAGGTGACAAGCGGCGAAACATAGGGCGCCGGCGCGGGGGCCGAACTGCTGGCGACGCCACTGGCGGCGCCGGTCGACGCACGACTCGGACGCGTCTGCGTTGTGCGCGATACGGTGGTCGGCGCCGGTCCCGGTGCTGCTGTGGGACGAACGGCGGGACGCGATGTCGACCGCAAAGGCGTGGCGCCAATTTCAATGGTCGGCAAAGACTGCTGCGCCATCGCGGGCGCCGCAATGCTCAATGCCAGAAAAGAAATCGAAGAGAGATGAACCTTACGCATTCGTCTGACCTGCCGCCGTCTGCTCGATGCAGTCGTTTACTGAAACCAGCGCCTCTCAAAGGCGCCCCATGGCCAGCACAATGCAGGGGCGGGAATTCCCGCGTCAATCAATGAAAAGCAATTTAATCAGTATGTTGCAGCAGAGTGACAGTTCCGTTTTTTCCCGCCGCGCCTCGGGAAATCTTCCCGAAAAAGCCGGGAGAATGGGCGTTTTTCCGCTTATCCGGGCCCGGCTTCCGTCAAAGCCGGCGGAATTACGGCGAAGAACGCCTCTATTCGTAGCTCACGATCTCCCGCTCATCGGCAAAAATCTCGCCAAAGCGACGCCTGTCGCCCGTCTTGCGACGCGAGAGAAAGGTGCCCCGGCGCTGAACCAGAGACGCCGGACGGCGACGATCCGCGACGGTGCGCGCTGCCGCCGGCGTTTCCAGCGCCATCCATTCATCATCCTTGATCGCCAGGCGCGTTAGATCGAACCACATCGACCATTCCATCCACTGGGCCTGCGCCTCATTGCTGTCGTGCGTCTCGGCAAGCACAATGTCGAGATCGGCGTCGCGATGAACTAGCATCAGCCGATACAGAATGTCGCCATTGGCGTCGGTCTGCGCGTCGAGCCCAACGCCGCGATAGGCCTCTACCGGCGCCGCGATCATCATCGCCACGCCGCCGAAACGCCGCGCGATCAGAATATCGCCGCGCGTCACCCGCACATGGCGCGATCCGCCATCGGCGCGACGATCACGCTGCACCAGCAGCTTCTCGCCGGCGCGTTTCTCCTGACGTTTTTCGATCGCCTGTAACATGGCCCCACTCCTCGCCGTCGCGTTTTCGATACGCCAATCTTGCGGGAAAGGCGCCCAAAAGCTGCTAACAAGCCTGGTGAATCAGGTGTAAATCGCTGCTTTCAGGGGATAATTAGCGTTTCTACGTGAAGGCGGCGGAAACGAAATCCATCAAATTTGATCTAATTCCGTAAAAGTCCTGCGCGGCGGCGGACCATATTCTATTGACTACATGTTGCCGCTGACATGCGTCAAAAAATGCGCATCAATCAAACCTTACGACCAAACAACCAATATCATCAGATTGCTCTGCGCCCTCGGAGAAGGCGTCGACATCATCGAAAATCGACGCCATCATATCTTTTGGCGACAAGCGATTAATCTCATTCAGGAGATTTGAAAAACGACTTTCTCCATACTCCTGCTGAGCGACATTCATTGATTCCGTCACGCCGTCTGTAATTAATATGAGCGTGTCCCCTTCCATCATAATCGTCGATCCGGCTTTAATCATGACGCCGTCATCAATCGCGAGCGGAATGGCTGTCGGCGTCAATCTGCGCGGAGTTTCTTGCTGCGACAGAATTACAGGCGAGACATGACCACAATTGACGTATTCAAGAACGCGTGTGGAAATATTCAGAACGCCATAGAAAACCGTGGCGAACATCATTGATTCATTATCCGCGCATAATGCTTTATTAACACGCGAAATCGCTGTTGCGGGGTCCGGATGCTCTCGACAAATCGTTCGGATTAACGTTACGACGATTGCCGTAAAAAGACTTGCTGGCGTGCCCTTTCCACAAACATCGCCAATGACGATTGCGACGCGATCGCCAGAGATCGAAAATATATCATAAAAATCTCCGCCAACTTCTCGCGTCGGCCTTATTGCGCCGGCCACCTGAAGCCTATCGCCAAATAAATTTAACGCATCAATCTTGGGCAAAAATGATTGCTGGATCAGCGCCGCCGCCGCCATATCATCATCTTGGCGCCGCTTAACGCTAATTTGATTGGCAAATCTTTTGAAAGCTTCTGAAAAAGCCGCAAGCGACGGCGACGGGTTATCAAGATCCGCCAGAATGCTATTATCAAAAGTGCGCGTCTCAAGCGCAGAGAGCGCATTAGAATAAAGGGCCAAGGCTTCATTTACGCCGCCCAGTTGCCGGCCAAGCTGCTGGACAGCCGACAACAATATATTCGGATATTTCAACCCCAGCTCCAGCAAACGCTCACGTGCAATTTCGAACAAAACCACATCGCCAGACGCACGCATACTTGCTGTGCGGGGAAGCCCCGCCAAAGCGCCGATTTCGCCGATCAGGCGCGGCGCGCGATGCGTTGCAAGGATCGTTTCACCATAACTAGTTTCAGCGTAAACAATAATTTCACCCTCATCCAAAAAAAATGCGCTATGGCTTTCGTCACCCTGATGAACGAGAACTTCGTTCGGACGAAGCGTCTTGACCTTCTCCGACATGAAATAGTTTCTGAGCAAATCAGGCGCAGTAATTATATTATTATTCGTCACGAATATTTCCTCACTCGCGTGAATTACCGGCGTCCTGGCGCTCTGAAAAATACAACATAATCACATTATTGCCGCCAACAGCCCGATATTCAAATCGATCAGAGAAATGATGTAGAATTGGAACGCCCCAGCCACCCAATCTCGCCGCATCTATATCAGAATCCAACATTCGAGCTTCTTTCTCCAACGGGTTAAACAAAGGTCCGTTGTTTGTAAGAATAAGGCCAATGCCAGACGCATCGGGCTGAATATTAATTTCCACATTAACGATCTGAGATTTTACATGAGAAAGGAGATTTGCCAGCAACTCTTCCACACAAAGTCGCACGCCAAATATCTGCCGCTCATTAGAGGCTAAATTTTTAACGCAATTTTCAACCCAATCCAACGCAGTAGACATATTCTGCGGCGTAAGCTCAAAAGCATATGACTGAGGCGGCGACATATCAGTCATGCAGCATCACAGACCAGCGGCGCTCACGATACGATCGTACCATATATTTCCTCGCTAGACTAAATATGAGCAGACAGCTAAAATCATAACAAAATTTTTCTTTCATGAAAATCCCCAAAAATGCAGGGAATAAGCTGATGCATGTCCAACAAAGCCTAGTTGATGATGTAATTGTTTTGCAGCCTCAGGGCAGAATAGATGGCGCAACCTCATCCTCGTTTGAAGAGCAGTGCATGCTTCATATCGGCGCCGGCGCACAACATGTCGTGATCGATCTCTCCGGCATTGATTATGTGAGTTCGGCGGGCTTGCGCGCCTTGTTGATCACCGCGAAAAAGACGAAGTCCACGGGCGGCGCGCTTACCTTATGCGGCGCACAAGGGTCCGTTAAAGAAGTTATTTCCCTAAGCGGATTCGATTCATTGCTCGGCGCGCACGAGACGACATCTGACGCCATCGCAGCGCTTAAAAAATAGCTCTAGAAGTGGATGCGCAATCCGCGCTTCTGCGCCACTAGATATCAATTGGCATCCCGAGCTCCACATATCGCATAGCATTAATGTGGAGGCTTCTGGGCTGAGGCTGGTCCAGCTTATGAAGGAAGAAATAGGGCCATTTCACCAGCCAGGATAACTCATTGGCGCTGGCGAGCCTTAAATCTTCACGCACGGCGAAATACACGACGTCCGTCTCGTCTTTCCACCATCCGCGCGATTTTCCCAGCGCGATGACAGGATTAATCGACGCGGCTTCCCAATATCCGAACGTCGCTCTCACCACATGGATATTATTGGGATATTCAGCCGTATAAAGCCTCTTTTCCTCAGGAATATGTGGAAAAGAGGAGTCTATGAACTCAACAATAACGGCAGGCTGGTACAGCATCGACGTAATTTGCACCTGACGCAGCAGGGCGTTGGGCGTAACCTCCACCTCGGAGGGGAATGGCAAATGCTGAAAAAAGATCGCCGGGCGCGCGCTGTGCGCCAGATCGTGCCGCATCTCAATCATATCTGCAAAATCTGCAACCGGGATATCAAGGCGCTGCGCGCGTCTTGAAAGCGCACGATTACCCAGGAACCAGGCTGACAACAGCCAAATGATCACCATAGAAATAATCAGCGTTAGATAATGACCTGCAGGCAGCTTTGTCACTGTTGCGGCCAGATAGATAAAATCCAGCGGGATCGCGAAAAAGACAAAGGCGATAAGCTTCCAGACAGACCATTCCCACACATAAAGAACGACGAATGAAAAAGCCGTTGTCGTCAAAAACATCGTCGCGGCGACGGCAAATCCATAAGATGACGCCAATGCCGATGACGATCGGAATCCCGAAATCAACAGGACGCCACCAATCAACAATAAGAAATTTATATAAGGCACGTAGATTTGCCCACACTCCGTTAAGGACGTGTGCCTGATCTCCAATCTGGGCAGATAGTTTAACCGGATCGCCTGATTGGCGAGCGAGAACATTCCAGAGATCACGGCCTGACTGGCGATAACGCTGGCAAGCGTGGCAAGCACGACCATCGGCGCCATGAACTGAAGAGGGATGATCGCAAAAAAAGGATTATCGTCCGAACCTGCGCCAGCATGATGAGTCAGCAACCAGGCGCCTTGTCCAAAATAACTCAACAGCAATGAGACGAGCGCAAATCCATACCACGCGATGCTAATGGGGCGCCGACCAAAATGCCCCATATCCGCATAAATGGCTTCTGCGCCGGTAGCGGCAAGAAGAATAGAGCCGAGAAGATTAAAGCGCCCGCTCCAGCTGAGCGAAAGAAGCAGTTCATAGCCATATTGCGGCATGACGGCGTCTAGAATAATCGGCTTTGTGATAATCGCCTTAAAGCCCGTCAGCGCGATCGCGATGAACCACACGATCATTACAGGGCTAAAAAAACGACTGAGCGCGTCAGTGCCATATCTTTGAACGGCGAAGAGAGTTGTTAAAATCACGATGCTCGCGCTAACAACCCATTGATCTGCGCCGTCATAAATCATTTTTGCGCCTTCGGTCGCCGCCATAACGGAAAGCGCTGGCGTGATGAGGCTATCAGCGAACAAGAGGCCTGTGGAGGCGATCGCAATTGCAGTCATGATCCACATGACCACACTATCGTTTGATCCGACTTTTGACTTGATTACGGAAACGATCGCAAAGATGCCACCCTCTCCATCATTATCCACTCTGGTTATAAACAGCAGATATTTTACGCTCACAATCAGCGCCAACGTCCAGAAAATCAAAGAGGTGACGCCGAACACAGCCATTGAACTATGCGGAGAGCCGGAGGCGCGCATCGATTCACTGACGGCGTACATCGGACTTGTTCCGATATCGCCAAAGACGATTCCAAGCGCGGCGAGCGCAAGTAGAAAGCTGCTTTTCTTTTTATGACCAAGCTGCATGATTTATCGGAGCCTCATTCTACTGAGGAGCTGCGCCTGCATAGAAATTAAACAGTTTATGCAAGCCCCAATCAGACGAGCGGTGTTTGCAATAGCGCCAGGTAAAGACCAAAGAGGAAGCCGCCAACGGCGGGCAGAACGATTCCCGAGCCACCTTTGTGGATGGCTTCGGGGATCATGGCATGTGTGACAAGGGCAAGGATTGCGCCGCCCGCCACCGCCTGCGCAAGCGTTGCGATCATTGACTCAGAGCCGCTGATAAAAATCTTGCCGCAAATCGCCGCGATGACGCCGGCGGCAAGGACAGAAGACCATAGCCAGAAGATCGCGCGGTTTGAATAACCCGCCTTTCGAAGCATCGTGGCGCTGGCGGCGGCTTCCGGGATGCCGCCGATAAACATGCCGAGGATCAAGGTCGCCGGCAATGTCTTCAAACTCACGAAATTGGCGCCGATCACGAGACAACCGGGGATCGTATCCAGAATATTGCCCAAAACAATGGCGAGCCCCGCGCCTTTGCTGTCCTTGGTTTGTTGAATCAGGCTGCGCTCTTCTCCACGACTTAAATGTCCCATGCTCTCTCGCACGGTTCGCAACCACAACATCGGATCGACATCGTCGGAGCCAAGGTTGGACAACGCCCTTTCCCGACTGAGCTTTTGCACCTGCTCAGCCAGCACGGGATCATCGACCAAAATTTTGTCGAAGTCAGCCTTCTTGATCAGAAGCAGCTGACAATCGCTTTTTGCGCGAATGGTCGCCGTGCGATTACCCCCGCTCAATAACGCCATTTCGCCAAACGCCTGACCCGCGCCAAGATCAGCGATTTTATTGTCGTCATGATTGATAACTTCCACGGCGCCGCTTGCGATAATATAGAGCGCATCCCCCGGCTCGCCCGCTTTGAAAACAATCTCGCCAGCCGGGATGCTGCGTCGCTGCACATGTTCCAGCAAAGGTTCTATGTCGTCAGGCGTCAGATGGCGCAGCAGTTCACACTTGGACAGAAGCTCAAGATTCTCGCTCGCAGCATTGCGTTTACGTTCAAGCGCAAATTCCAGAAAGCGCGAGGGGTAACGCAACGCCGCGCCCTTCTGCTCCAGAAGGATAGACGCGACATAATAAATTGTAGCCCCGGTGATAAAGCCGCCGGCGATCGACAACCATGCGAGATGCGCGCTCACACCGCGCCTGATCAGATCAATCGCATCCTCGAAGCCCAATTCTATCGCGAGGGCGGAAATAAGAGATCCTGATGCGAAAGCGAGCGTGCTGGCTAAGAGCCTATTGGATATTGGCACATAGAGCCCGATCGACGCGCCGATCATCACTGAGCTGGTCGTGAATAAGCCCAAGGATCCTAACTCAAGAATGTCCAGCGTGTTAATCGCCAATATCTTTGCCCCTTAAATTCAATCCATTTTGACGACTGATCTCATTTCACATTTTCAACAAGCCAGCAATTATCAACAAATAATCTAGTTCGACCTACTACAATATAATTGATGTAAAAAACATAAATTGCCCAGTCTCAGTTGTTGCGAGACGATTCTGAGGCGTGTATCCCTACACAGCATCCATCAGAGGACATCCCGCACATTATCATGGCCCAGACCTCCAGCCTTGAAGGCGTGACTGATGTCAGCCTGACTGAAGAACTGCTCCTGCTCACACTCGAAGACACGGGCGGCGAATTCGACAGCGTGCCGGAGATCTATCTCAATTGCGGCATTGCGGGCGCCGCTCTGATGGATCTCTCGCTGCGCGGCAAGCTTGATTCAGATCTCTCTGGCATTTTCGTTGTCGACCCCACATCAACTGGCGACGCGCCTCTTGATCATGTCCTTGCGTCTATCGCCCGGGAGCCGGAGCGGCTGAGCGCCGGTGAATGGATTTCGCGTCTGTCTCATGAAGCGCCGGCAATGCGCGAGGCGGCGCTTGCGCATTTATGCGCCCGTGGCGTTTTGCGTCAGAAAGATCACGCCTTTCTGTGGGCGCTGAACGAGCGCCGCTATCCAGTGGTCGAGGGACATGAGCGGAAAGAGGCCAAGAACCGCATCCTCTCGCTGCTTTACAATGACGACATTCCTTCGCCAGAGGACGTGGCGCTGACCGCGCTCGCAGAAGCCTGCTTCATCTTTGAACGCATTCTTTCTCCAAAGGAATTCGCGCGCATCAAGCCACGTATTCGGCAGATCGCGCGCATGGATCTTATCGGCGGCGAGATTGCCGCCACGGCGCATCAGCTCAACCTGGATATGCGAGCGGCAGAAAAGCGCACCATCATCGCCGGCCTCGCCGGCAATGTCATGGAGTGGTACGACTTCGGCATTTATGGTTATTTTGCTGCGGCGATCGGTTCCCAGTTCTTTCCTTCCGACAATCCATCCACTTCGTTGATTGCATCTTTTGGCGTTTTTGCAGTTGGCTTTATTGCGCGGCCGCTTGGCGGCGTCCTGTTTGGCCACATTGGCGATAATCTGGGTCGCCGCGCTGCGGTCATCAGCTCTGTCGCGCTGATGATCGTGCCAACGCTGTTGATGGCCATTTTGCCAACGCATAAACAAATCGGACTTGCCGCTCCGATCCTGCTGATCGTTCTGCGGCTGGCGCAGGGTCTCGCCGTCGGCGGCGAATACACGACATCCATGGTCCTGCTTGTCGAAGAAGCGCAATCACGGCGGCGCGGATTGGTGGGCAGCTTCGCCCCCTTCGGCGCGCTCGGCGGTCTGCTGCTGGGCTCCGCGGTTGGCGCCGCCTTGATGGCCTGGCTTCCGGAAGAAGACGCGGCAAGCTGGGGATGGCGCCTCGCATTCTTTACAGGCCTGCTGATTGGCCTCGTCGTTTTCGCCATCCGTCGTCGACTGCCGCCTGAGCGTGCGATTGAGGACTCCGGAGAGGCGCGCAAATCACCGCTCATGGAAGCTTTCCGCACACAGTGGCGGACCATTCTGAAAGTCGGCGGCCTGACTCTGGGCAACGGCATCGGCTTCTATTTGTGCTTTGTCTTCCTTTCGACCTGGCTCAAGGAGAATTACCATGTCTCCTCCTCGCTCGCGCTCACGCTCAACAGCGGAGCGATCCTGCTGATCATGCTGCTCACGCCAATCGCCGGCGCTATTTCCGACCGGATCGGTCGAAAGCCTGTCATCATTATCGGCGCGGCGGGCTTCGTGCTGTTCGCCTGGCCTTTGTTCAAGCTGATGAGCGCTGGCAGCGCGGGCGCGATTATCGCCGGACAATCCGCCTTTGCGATATTTCTCGCCTGTTACGGCGCCAGCCCGGCTTTTCTGGTCGAGGCTTTTCCCAAGCATGTGCGCTGCTCGGGGCTCTCGGTCGGCTATAATCTTGCGCAGTCCATCTTTGGCGGCACGGTGCCGATGGTCGCCGTCTATCTGACCAAGCTTACCGGCGATCCATTGGCTCCGGCTTTTTATCTCACCTTCGCCGGCGCCGTATCGCTGCTCATGGTGGTCCTGATCGATCGCGACGAACCCAAAAAACAGTGGGATCGCGCGTAAATTTTATCGTGAAGCGCCAAATGCTTATGAGAAGATTGCAGAATTGGACGACGTCCATCGAGTTTTATCTAATGCATTAAGAACAGATGCTTAAGCTTCGATTCTTCTGATCTCGATCTCATTCCGATTATATTTGAGTCTCCTGAAACGGTCGCCGGAAAGGACGCTGATCGTATTAAAAACAATCTGCTGCATGAATAGCAGCGCAACAGGCGCACGCCGCCGGATTTGATCATTTCCCCTCTGCCCCCGCCTTGCAGGCGCGCCCTGCCTCGCCTACTCTTTTTGCAATGCACACATCCGAAACAGAAAGAACGGCGGAACTGCTGCCGCGCCTTGAAGCGGCGGCGCGTCAGGCCGGCGAGATCGCGCTGGCCTATTTCCGGCCCGGCGAACGCACCTCAGCGGCGGTTTCCTACAAAAACGGCGGGTCGCCGGTGACGGAGGCCGATCTCGCCGTCGATCGCTTCCTGAATGAAGAAATGCGCCGCCTGGCGCCGCAGGCCGGCTGGTTGTCCGAGGAAACCGCCGACACCGACGCGCGGCTGTCGCAGCGCAGCCTGTTTGTCGTCGATCCGATCGATGGCACCTCGGCCTTCACACGCGGCGACGCGCGCTGGGCGGTTTCGATTGCGCTGGTTGAAGCAGGGCGCCCGACGCTCGGCGTCGTTCACGCGCCGGCGTTGGGCGAGACCTTCAGCGCCGCCGCCGGCGTTGGCGCATTTCTGAATGGCGCGCCGCTGGTCGCGCCGATACGGACGTCGCTTGCCGGCGCAAAGATGATTGCGCCGCGTCCGCTTCATGCGCAGCTTGAGGCGGCGCCGCAGAAAGTCGTGCTGGTCCCGCGTGTGCCGTCGCTGGCCCTGCGCCTTGTCGACATCGCCGCCGGCCGGCATGATCTCGTCTTCACAACGCCGAATTCGCGCGACTGGGATATCGCCGCCGCCGACGTTATTCTCTCTGAGTCGGGCGTCACGCTGACTGAGTCGGGACGCGCGCCGCTGATCTATAATCGCCCGTCGCTCGCGCGTGGCGCGCTGATTGCAGCAGCGACCTCGCTGATCGACGACGCCATTGCGCTTGCCCGCGCTTCATCTCAGGAGCCAATTTATTCATGACGACCGCAAAAAAAGAAAAACAGCTTCTGCATCTCGTCTTTGGCGGCGAGCTCGCCTCTCTCGACGGCGTCGCTTTCCGCGATCCGACCAAACTCGACATTGTCGGCATCTATCCCGACAATGACAGCGCCCTCGCCGCATGGAAAGCGAAAGCGCATTCGACGGTCGATAACGCTCACATGCGCTATTTCGTCGTTCATCTGCATCATCTGCTCGATCCGGATCACGAGGCGCTGTAAAACGCCTTCGTAAATTCGCCGGCTTTGACTGCCATGCCGGGTTCAGATGCGTGACGCACGGAGCGGCGGCGAAGACGCTCATGTCCTGACCGCCGACGAATGACATGCCGTTACTCAAACTTTATCACTACGCCACCCTGCTCGCGACGCCGCTCGCCGAACGGGCGCTCGACTGGCGCGCTGCGCACGGCAAAGAAGACAGCGCGCGTCTGGACGAACGCATGGGGCGCGCGTCGCGTCCGCGACCTGCCGGGCGCCTGGTGTGGCTGCATGGCGCCAGTCTGGGTGAAGGACTGTCGCTGTTGCCGCTCGTCGAGCGTTTCATCCAGCAGGGCGTCGAAACGCTGGTGACGACCGGCACGGTGTCGTCGGCGCAGACCTTGCGCGCGCGATTGCCGGCGGGCGCCGTTCATCAATATGCGCCGCTCGACTCGCCGCAATTCGTCGCGTCCTTCCTCGATCACTGGCGTCCCGACGTCGCCGTTTTCGCAGAGTCGGAACTCTGGCCAAACATGATCGCCGGGTTACGCACGCGACGCACGCCGCTGGTGCTGGCCAACGCCCGCATCTCCGAAACATCTGCGGCGCGTTGGGGCAAATGGCCGAGAACAGCGCGCCGGATTTTCGGCGCCATCGACCTGTGTCTGGCGCAGGACGCCGATAACGCCGCGCGGTTTCAGGCGTTAGGCGCGCCCAATGTCCGCGTCGCCGGCAATCTCAAATACGACGCGCCGGCGCCGCCGGTCGATGCGGCCCGCCTCGCCGCCGTCGCGGCCGACATTGGTCAACGGCCGGTGTGGGCGGCCGTCTCCACCCATCCCGATGAGGAGACCGCGATCCTCGACGCCCATTCGATATTAACGCAACGCTTGCCAAATTTGCTGACGCTGATCGCGCCGCGTCATTCCGAGCGCGGCGCGCCCATCGTCGAACGCGCCCGCGCGCGCGGGTTGAACGTCGCGCGTCAATCACAGGACGGGGCCCCGACGCAGGATGTTCAAATCTATGTCGCCGATACGCTTGGCGAAGTTGGCGTCGTCTTTCGTAGTACGAGCGTCGTATTTATGGGTAAATCGCTCGCCGCGCCCGGCGGCGGGCAAAATCCGATCGAGCCGGCGCAATGCGGCTGCGCTGTATTGCATGGACCGCATGTCGGCAATTTCGTCGAGGTTTATGCAACGCTCGACGCCGACAAAGGCGCCGTGCAGATCGATGACGCCGCAGCGCTGGCGCGCGCCGTGCAATTTTTGCTGACTGATCCAGCCATGCTGCGCCGGATGGGACGCGCCGCCGCAACCAGCGTCGAAAAACTTGGCGGCGCCGCACGTGAGACCATCGCCGCCGTCACGCCCTTGCTCGCGCAGCATCGCGCGCTTGAACGCCGGTGAGACGCGCGCCGGAATTCTGGCGTCGGTCAGGCGTCGCGTCATCTCTGCTCACGCCGGCCGCCGCGCTCTATGGCGCAATCGCCCAACGCCGTTTGCAACGCCCGGCGCCACGCGCCGCGCTGCCGACGATTGTCGTTGGCGGCCTCACCAGCGGCGGCGATGGTAAAACGCCCCTGGCGATGGCGCTGGCGACGCGATTGCTGGCGCTCGGCGCACGCCCAGCTTTCCTCACGCGCGGATATGGCCGCATTCTTCATCACGCCGCGCCTGCATTGGTCGATCCCGTTCATCATGACGCGCGCCATATCGGCGATGAAGCGCTGCTGCTGGCGCGCATTGCGCCAATCCTCGTCTGCGCCGATCGACGCCTCAGCGCGCAACGCGCCATCGAAATCGGCGCCACTGTTCTTGTGCTCGATGATGGTTTTCACAGCCGCGCTCTCGCGCCCGATCTGACTTTTCTGGCGATTGACGCTGATTATGGCGCCGGCAATGGCGCTTGCTTGCCGGCCGGCCCGTTACGCGCGCCGCTACAGGCGCAATTGGCGATGGCTGACGCGCTGGCGATGATCGGCGACGGCGCCGCGGGCGAAATCTGCGCGCGTAATTTTGATAAAAAGGTTTTGACGGCGCGGCTCGTCCCCGACGCCACCCATGCGCAAAAACTTGCCGGCGCGCGTATCGTCGCTTTCGCCGGGATCGCGCGACCGGAAAAGTTTTTCCGTCTCCTGCACGACATTGGCGCACAGGTCGTCGCGACGCACGCCTTTCCCGACCATCATCTCTTTACGCCGCGAGACATCGCCGAACTGCGCGCACTCGCGCAGGCGCATGATGCGCAACTGCTGACGACCGAAAAAGACGCGACGCGCCTCGACGGGATCGACAG
This sequence comes from Methylocystis sp., assembly GCA_023253795.1. Classification (GTDB taxonomy): domain Bacteria; phylum Pseudomonadota; class Alphaproteobacteria; order Rhizobiales; family Beijerinckiaceae; genus Methylocystis. Next base: position 493 of record JALRFG010000020.1, on the reverse strand, counting down.
CCTGCCCGTATCACTGCAATTCGATGATGTTCAGACCATCGACGCTTTGCTCGCCAATGTCCTGACGACACGCCTGCGTCAGGACGGTTGATCGAGAAACAGGCGGCGGAGGGTCAGCCCTCGACCGGCTTCAATCCGGCCAGATAGCGCCGGCCGTTTTCAACATAATGATGAGCGGATTCAAGGAACTTCGCCCGCGAGTCGTCGTCGAGCGTGCGCACGACCTTCGCCGGCGACCCAACAATCAGCGAATTATCGGGAAATTCCTTGCCCTCGGTCACCAGCGCATTGGCGCCGACCAGACAATTATTGCCGATCTTTGCGCCATTGAGGATTGTCGCGCCCATGCCGATCAGCGTCGTATGGCCGATCGTGCAGCCATGCAGAATGACATTATGGCCGATCGTGCAGTCAGCGCCGATGGTCAGCGGAAAGCCCATATCCGTATGGAGGACGCTGTTGTCCTGAATATTCGTGCGCTCGCCGATGGTGA
>JALRFG010000209.1 GCA_023253795.1 Methylocystis sp. | reverse complement strand
AGCACCGGCATGGCGTACTCCTCGCCCATCAGCGCCTCGGTCTTGCGCTGGTAGGCGTCCATGGCCAGGTGGCACAGCGGGCACGGGGTCACCATCACCTGGGCGCCGGCGTCACGCGCGCCGGCGCAAATAGCGAGCAGCAGATCAGCCTTGCGGCCGGCGTCGACGGCGAGCGGATCCGTCGCCATTGGCATGATCCATTCCGCTTCTTGCGTCGGCAGGCGCTCCAACTCAATGGGCTGTTTCTGGATTGGTCGCATGGCGCGGGCGTTGTCGAGCGCGCGGGCGACGCCGACGCGCAGCGTTTCAGTGTCGAGGCGTTGCGCCCCGTAAAATCCCCATGCGCCGTCGAGCAGCACGCGCACGCCGAAGCCCTGTGTCAGACGCTCGTCGAAATTTTCAAGGCGTACATCGCGCGCGCTGGAATATTCGCGGCGCGTTTCACCCAGTCGAATATCCGCATAGGTGGCGCCCGCGCGTCGGGCATTGGTCAACGCCATTTCGGCGAGATCGGCCAGCAGGGTGCGGTCAAGAGCGAAGCGTCCGCCTCCGGCCGCCGCTGAGCGTTCGGATGCGTCAAAAGCGCGGGGCGTTACAGGCGCTGTTCGTGTCATGTCGTCAGGGTGGGGCCTTTGTCCATCTTTGGCAAATCGGGCGCATGACCGCATAAGGCAAGGGCCGCTTCCATATGCGCCGGGACCGGCGCTTTAGCCCGCACAGGCCGCTTGCTGTCCTGCATGGGGACGACAATGGCGCGGGCGTGGAGATGAAGCGGCGGCGCGCCCTCGGCTTTGCCATGGCCGTAAATCGGATCGCCGAGCAGCGGCCAGCCCATGGCCTGCGCATGGACGCGTATTTGATGCGTGCGCCCTGTGTGCGGCGTGAATTCGATAAAGGCCAGACGTCCGTCGGCGCTGCGGCCGAGGCGCCGCCACCCGGTTCTGGCCGGCAGGCCCAGCGGGTCAGGGCGCATCCACCAACCGCGCGCGGCGTCCAAACGGCCAAGCGCCAGATCGATCTCGCCTTCATCTGTCTCCGGCTGACCCTCGACGACGGCCCAATAGGTTTTGGAGATCCGTCCCGATCTAAACAGCTTGCCCAGCCGCTCCAGCGCCTTGCGATGGCGCCCGAGCACCAGACAGCCGGACGTGTCGCGATCGAGCCGATGGGCCAGCGCCGGCAGGCGCGGCAGGCCAAAGCGCAGCGGATCGAAGCTGTCCTCCAGACAGGGGCCGCCTTGGGCGCCCGTGGGGCCACGATGCACGGCGACGCCGGCTGGCTTGTCGATGATGAGTATGAGCCCGTCGCGATGCAGGAGACGGGGCAGGAGATCGAGTGTGGTCATAACGGCGTAAATAGCAAAATCCGACGCATTCGTCCGCCGCCGGCTTTCCCGTCGCTGACAATTTGCTAAACATGCCTATGATTTCATTTTCCTCCCCCACAGAAAAATTGCGCGTCGAGATCGCCGATGGCGTCGCCCGTCTGCTGATCAATAACGCCGCCCGTCGTAACGCCATCGATCTGGCCATGTGGCGCGCCATTCCGCCGCTGATGGCCGAACTGGCGGCGCGCGATGATGTGCGGGCGCTGGTCGTCGCCGGCGCGCCGGGGCTGCCCTTCTGCTCGGGCGCCGATATTTCGGAATTCTCCACTGTGCGGGCAACCAGTGCCGGCGCCCATGCCTATGAGGTCGCCAACACCGCCGCCTTCGACGCCATCTCCGCTTTGCCGTTTCCGACCATCGCCGCTATCTCGGGCTTCTGCATGGGCGGCGGTATGGGCGTCGCCTGCGCCTGCGATCTGCGCATCGCCGCCGAGGGCGCCGTTTTTGCAATTCCCGCGGGACGGCTGGGTGTCGGCTATCCGCCGCCCGCCATGCGTTATGTGGTGGCGGCAGTCGGCGTGCAGCGCGCCTATGAAATGTTTTTCACCGCACGGCGGCTTGAGACGCATGAGGCGCTGACGGCGGGACTGCTGGCGCATGTTTATGCGCCGGAAGCATTCGCCGGTGCGGTTGAGGCGTTTGCCGCGACCATCGCCCGCAATGCCCCGCTGACTCTGAAAGCCGCCAAGGCCTCGATCCGCGCTACGGCCGGGCTGCCCGGCGCGCCATCGCATGAAGACTGTGAAGCGCTGGCGCTCGCTTGTTTTGATAGCGATGACTTCACCGAAGGGCGCACGGCCTTTCTTGAAAAACGCACGCCGCTGTTCAAGGGGCGTTGAGGCCTCGGGCCCGTTAGGGCTTCACCCCTGCGTGTTCTCTCGTAGCCTTTCATTGACCAAGGCAAGATAGGCGTCGCTGGCGCCTGACTCTACAGAGCCGCGTCTTTGAAGCTGAGAGATGCAATAAAGCGCAAGGTCATACGAATAATAACAAGCGTCGGCGATCAACGCCATCCGGCGCAAATGATCGTCGGAAAGACGGTCTGGATAGCGAAAATCTTTCACATAAACGACATCAGCCTCGATGACCTGGTTCAGCGCCAATTGGGGATCATTGTTTAGGGAAGCTCTGAACAAATACCGTCATTCGCAAATTTTCAGAATTTTTGATG
>JALRFG010000208.1 GCA_023253795.1 Methylocystis sp. | reverse complement strand
GTGGCGATGCAAAGCAAGCCGGCGAGCGTCGCCGCAGGCGTTGCATATAAACGCCTCTCACGCGTCGCGGGCGTAAACCAGACCATCACGGCGCCGATCACCAGCACAACGCCGGCGATCGCCCAATACCAGGTGGGCGACGGAAAGATCGGCTTTTGTCCCCAGGTGGCGATATAGGAAAGACGAAACGGCAGCGGCCAATAAATGTCGATTTCGTGCGACGCCGGCGTGATCACGGCGATATAGCCGGCGATCGCCAGCAGACCGAGACCAAACACCGCCTCGATCACGCCGATCTTGCCGACCCATGTGACATTGAATTCGCCGGCGGGGCGCTGCGCCATATAGCGCACGATGAGCAGCGCGCAGAACAACGCGCCGACAAGGAATGTCAGCTTCAACGTCAGCAAGCGGCCATAAGGCGTCGCCAGCATATTGGGAATGCTGCCGACATTCTCATAGGCGATGATCACGCCGCTCACCGCGACGACAGCCATCGCGATCTTGGCGACCTTCGACCATTTTTCCGCCAGTTCGGCGGCGAGTTCCGGCGGCTTGTTATGCGCCGTCAGCATCCACCAGATCAGTCCCAGCAAACCGCCCAGCCAGGTCAGGCCCGCGGCGGTATGGAGGAAAAAGCTGATTTGCGTCCATTTCGGCAAGCCATCATCAATCGCGTGGCCTGTCACCGAAACCACCGCCAAAAGCGCAACGCCGGTCCACAGCGTGACGCGATCCAGCAGATCGGAGGCCTTGATCAGACGATAAACCGTCAGCCCAGCAAACACGAAAGCAAGACATTGGGTCGCAACCCAAGCCCAGCCAACCGCCGTGTCACGCGTGAGCTGAAGGATCAGATCGAATGTCAGGACACGATCCGCCGGGATGATTTGCCGGCAAATATAATAAAGCAGCGCGAAGCCGATCAGCGCACGGAAGACCGCGAAAGCGGCGATCGGTTTTTTGAAACGCTGCGCGTCTTCGCCGATCAGTCTCGGCAGCAGCAACAATCCAACGGCGAAGGCCGCCGGTACGCTTTCAAGAAAACGAATGAACGCCAGCGAAAGATACATCCGGTTACGTCCGTAAATGCGACAGGGTCGGCGGAGGTCGCCCCCTTGATATAAGCGCAAATTTAACGCTGAAGCGCCGTCGCGGCCCGACTGCGCCGCTAGGGCGCGCCGACATTATTTCGGGTCAACGAAAAACTCGTAATTGCCTTCGACGATGTGACCGTCTTTCGACAATACGCGATAGCGAACGACATATTTGCCCGGAGCAAGATCCGGCGCATTGACCGAAAGCTCGCGATCCTTCTCCGGAACGCCGATCGCGCCTTCCGCCAGAACCTTGCCGTCGGCGCCTTCAATCGTGAGCTTGGAATAGGACGGCTCAACGCCGCCGCCAAAACGCAGCTTCACGGTTTTTGGCGCCGCCATCACATGATCCTTGGAAGAGGGATTCGCCTCAACAAGGAAGGAATGCGCGAGCGCCGGCGATGCGGATGCGCAGGCCAGAAAGGCGTCAAAAAGCGAATAGCGGATCGCCGGCGACGCCCAATGCAGGAGTTTGCGATTCATCCTCATGTTTCTTTCCTGACGTTTCATCTCCTCGCGCCTAGAAACGCGAGTGCGTGATTTCGGCTTTGAGATGCGTATCCGCATCGCATGATTCAAGCTTTCGGCGTCTCCGCGGCGGCCTTCTTGGGAGCGGAGCCGGAAGGTTTGGTATGCTTCCAGTAAACAAACAGCATGCCGCCGATGAGAATAGTACCGGCGATCTGCGGCACCCACGCCCATAAGGTCTCGCCAACCGAGAATTTATACATCGACAATTCACGCGTGCCGTCCGGGCGCTCCAGCGTCACCATGCCGATATAATGGCCCGTGTTTTTGAATTCATGATCGAAGCTAAATGTGCCTTTGCTGTATTTCTTGAACGGCAAATGCTTCTCGGTGAGCGCTTCCACATCCGTGGTGATGCTCACCGGCGTCAGCGGATCGCGAATGATGCGCACATCGATCGGAAAATCGCGAAAGGCCGGGTTCTCGATATCGTAGGAAAATGTTGTCAGACCCGCAGAGGGGATTTCCTCGCAATATTCACTGCGCGATTTACCGGGCTGATAGGCTGTGATGTGGATCATGTCGTAGCCGAACATGACCATGCACATGTTGCCCATCGACATCGCTTCGGGTCCCGCGCCGCCTTCGGCGCGCGCCACCGTTGACGTTATCGACAGAAAGCCTCCTACGATCGCCGCAAAGGCAATACGCCAGTTTTTCATCTCCACCCCTTTGTCTTCAATCGCTTGTCGCAATTTATACATCTCGCATTTTTCCTGAAAAACGATGTCGAGGCGAGCGAAAAGCCGAGCAAAATTTGCGTCGAATAGACGCACCATTTGATGTTCGACAAATGCCTAACGCGCTCTGTTGTTTCTTTGTTTATGCGCAAGCGCGCGCGTAGATTTATTCTGCTCTTCAGAGCGGTTTACTTGTCTTCAGAGCTTTGCTTTTTTTTGATTTGCTTTTGTTTGGTCGAAAAGAAAAACCGGCCGGAGATTTCTCTCCGGCCGG
>JALRFG010000207.1 GCA_023253795.1 Methylocystis sp. | reverse complement strand
AGCCGGATCGAGCAGTGCCTCGGCTTCACTCACGCGACTGCGCATCGTGATCGCCGTTACGTCGGGCCGCGATGCGTGCGATTCCCAATATGTGCGGCCCTCGGCGACGAGTTCCTTGATGTCGATCCCGTCGAGGGTAACGCCTTGCCGGCGCAGGCGTATGCGCGTCGCCGCTTCGAGGGCGGCCTGACGGTTGATCGCGTCTTCGGGCGGCGTCAGTCGCGCTACGACCTTGCCGCGTCGGGTGATTACGACCTCGTCGCCGGCCTCGACCAGATCAAGCAGTTGTCCAAGTTTGTTTTTCGCCTCGAAGGCCCCGATCTCTCTCATGATCGCTCCTATAATCCAGACTGTTATCTAGCTTGTGCGTGCGTCATTATCAATCGTCGACATACGGACTATCCGGAAAATCCTGAGCGATCCGGGCGACAAAGCACAAAAGGCGCGCGGATATGGTCAGGGAAGGGAGATGGCAGTCCGGGCATAGAACCCGCCTCAATATCAGTGATCCGGGACGTCTTTCCGTCTGTTGATATTGCGGCGCCGCAATATTTGAATTATCCCTTTGCTCCGCGGTCATGACAAAGAATTATTCGCCGCCAGAGGGGTAGGCCATGGACAGTTTTGGCTCGGCCAACGCCGAAACCGACACACGCGCTGCGCAGCGGCCCCTGTCGCCGCATTTGTCGGTCTACCGGCCGATGATGACGATGATGATGTCGATGGCGCATCGCATCACCGGCGCCGCTCTCTATCTTGCGATGGCTTTGCTGACCCTGCTGTTGCTGGGCGTCGGAACAGGCGGCTTCCTTTATTCGGCTTTTGGCTGGCTTGGTTCGAGCGCAATCGGCGGGCTGATCGTGTTTTTGATCACCTGGGCGATCTATCATCATCTGCTTGGCGGCGTGCGTCACTTCCTTTGGGATCGTGGTCTCTATATGGACCCGAAAGGCCGGGAGCTTCTGGCGCTTGGCACGCTGGTCGGCGGCGCCGGGCTCACAGTGCTGACGTGGATCGTGAAGGCTCTGGCGGGCTGAACGGAGAGAAACGATGTCGGTTCCGACACATTTCAACAGTGGCCGAACGGGCCGCGGCGCCGCTTTCGTCGCCGACCACCATGGCGCGCAACATGCGCGCTTCATGCGGCTGACGTCTTATGCGCTGGCGCCGCTCGGCGTGCTGGCGGCCTGGCATCTGGCCGGCATCGTCGGTCTGCCGGCGGAAGGCGTGCGCGCCGCCATTGGCCGTCCGTTCCCGGCGCTCGTGCTGATCGCTTTCGGCGTCATCGGCATGCTGCACGCCCGCGAGGGCATGAATGAGATCATCCTCGATTATGTGCATGATCCGGTGCTGAAGGAAAAAGCGCTGTGCGCCAATCTATGGGCGGCGCGCGCAATTTCCATTCTATGGACTCTCGCGCTCATGCTGATCGCCGCGCCGAAGTAAGCGCGACGTTATCCAACAAGATCATACAAAGGCTGCAAGAATGGTTGCGACTGGCGCTGCATCTTCCGTGTCGATTGGCGGCCGGGCCTATCCAATCACCGACCATGATTACGATGTGGTCGTCGTCGGCGCTGGCGGCGCGGGGTTACGCGCCGTTGTCGGCTGCGCGCAGGCCGGGCTTTCCGTCGCCTGCGTCAGTAAGGTTTTTCCAACCCGCTCGCATACGGTTGCGGCGCAGGGCGGCGTCGCCGCCGCGCTCGGCAATATGGGCACGGACGATTGGAAATGGCACATGTACGATACGGTCAAGGGCTCCGACTGGCTCGGAGACCAGGACGCGATCGAATATTTGTGCCGTAACGCGCCGCAGGCGGTGTACGAGCTGGAGCATTGGGGCGTGCCGTTTTCGCGCACGTCTGAAGGCAAGATTTACCAGCGTCCGTTTGGCGGCATGACCACCGATTACGGCAAGGGGCCGCCGGCGCAACGCACCTGCGCCGCTGCCGACCGCACCGGCCACGCCATGCTGCATACGATGTATGGGCAGGCGCTGAAGCATCAGACGCAATTCTTCATCGAATATTTCGCCATCGATCTGATTATGGACTCGACCGGCGCTTGCCGCGGCGTCGTTTGTCTCAAGCTCGACGACGGAACAATTCATCGCTTCCGCGCCGGTCTCACCGTGCTGGCGACTGGCGGCTATGGCCGCGCCTATCTCTCCGCCACCTCTGCGCACACCTGCACCGGCGATGGCGGCGGCATGGTGCTGCGCGCCGGCCTGCCGTTGCAGGATATGGAGTTCGTGCAATTCCATCCGACCGGCATTTACGGCGCCGGTTGTCTGATCACCGAAGGCGCGCGCGGCGAGGGCGGCTATCTCACCAATAGCGAAGGCGAGCGCTTCATGGAGCGTTACGCGCCGTCGGTGAAGGATCTGGCGCCGCGCGACATGGTCTCGCGCGCCATCACCATGGAAGTGCGCGAGGGCAGGGGCGTCGGCAAGATGAAGGACCACGCCTTCCTGCATCTCGAACATCTCGATCCGGCGATCCTCGCCGAACGTCTGCCGGGCATCTCCGAAAGCGCCAAGATTTTCGCCGGCGTGGATGTGACGCGTCAGCCGATCCCGGTGTTGCCGACCGTGCATTACAACATG
>JALRFG010000206.1 GCA_023253795.1 Methylocystis sp. | reverse complement strand
ATTCGAAAGCTGGCGGAGGAAGCCGAGAACGCCGGCAATATCAAAGCGGGTGAAAGCCGCCTGATTTCGCGAGTTCTGCAAATGGGCGATGGCGACGCCAAAAGCCTGATGACGTCGCGCAACAAGGTTGAGGCGATTGATCTCAATACGCAGCTCGACGCTGCAATTACGCAAATCGTAAAAAGTCCGTTTCGCTGTTTTCCGGTGCACGACAATGATCCAGACAAGATTTGCGGCCTGGTCTGGGCCAAGGATCTGTTGCAGGTTGACGCCACACAGCCGGGCGGCCTGCGCCCCTATATCCGCACGGCGGCCGCCATTCCGCAGGATGCGGATATGCTGACGGTCGTCAGCCTGCTGCGTCACGCGCCCATGCATATGGGCATTGTGCAAAATGCAAATGGCGTCTTTGTCGGCGTCATCACCGCCGCCGATATCCTTGAATCAATTGTTGGCGCCTTTGAGCGGCAGAACCGGCAATTGACGGCGGATGATGAGTGACGAATGACGCCAAACGTCAAATGTCGGGACAGTATCACGGGGCCGTTATTCGCCGCTCCGACGCCTTTCGACGCGAATGGGGAAATCCGTCTCTCGGCCTTTTGCGACTTTCTGGCCTTCATCTCGGCGCGCGGCGTCGAGGGCGTGGTGGTCAACGGCACGACCGGCGAGTTTCCCTCACTCGATGCGGATGAACGCCAAAAGCTTTACACGACGGCGCGGGTAAATTTTTCAGGCGCCATCGTCAATAATATCAGCAGCGCCAATGCGCGCGAAGCCAATGCGTTGGCGCGGCATTCCTCTGACGCCGACGCCTTGCTGATCCTGCCGCCCTATTATTTCGCCAATGTTTCGGATGAGGGAGTGATCGACTTCTTCCGTGAAGCGTTGGCCGGCATCGAAGCGCCTGTGTTTTTGTATAATTTTCCGCGTCACGTAAAACTTGTTCTGACCCCGACGCTGATCGAACAGATTATGACAGCCTGTCCGATGATTGTTGGGGTGAAGGATTCCAGCGGCGATCTGGATGTCGCCAGCGCGTTCAAAAAGCTCGCCGGCGTCCGGCAGGTCTTTGTCGGCAAGGACACCAAAGCGCTCGCGGCGCTTGATGCTGGCCTTGATGGCTCGATTACGGGAGCCGGAAATCCGTTTCCGGAATTTCTTGTCGGCATCCGGCGGGCCTGGGCTGCGAGAGACTCTGCGCTGGCGCAACGTCTCCAGCAGGAGTTTGATTTGTGGAACGCCTTCCGCGCCGCGCATAAGTTCGACGAACCGGCGCTGGTCAAGGCGGCGCTGGCGCGACGCCTGCCCGGCTATCCGGTTCATGTGCGTCCGCCGCTGCGCGCGCTCAATGCACAGGATAACGCCGCGTTAGACGATATTCTTCAACGCCTGATGGACACCGGACGGCTTGTCGTCTGAAGCTTGTGCGGCGCTTAATGTCCCTTGCCGCCAAGCTTCAAAATCATGGCGCCAGCGATAATCAGCGCGATGCCGAACATATCGAGCAGGCTGAGCGTCTGACGATAAAACAGCCAGCCGCCAAGCGAAATCAGCACAATGCCGACGCCGGACCAGATCGCATAGCTGACGCCCAGCGGAATGGTCTCCAGCGTGCGCGACAAAAAGTAAAACGCCGCGACATAGCCAACGACGACGACCAGCGACGGCAGCGGGTTTCTAAATCCTTGCGCGGCCGGCAGCGCGGTTGAGGCGATGACTTCTGCGGTAATGGCGATCGCCAGATAAAGCCAGGCCATGGTCGTCAGTCTTTCGATGTGGTTTGTGCAGACAAGCCGTAGCGACGTCGAACGTCCTCCAGCCGCTCGGGCGCAACGCGCACCGAGAGACGGACGCCGCCATCCTTGCGGATTTTCCGCGCCATCACTTCCGTATGCGCATGCAGCCAGGCGAGCCCCTGCCCGTCTTCGGGCGCCAGATCCAGCTCCAGCATAACGCGATTGGTCGCGAGCACGGTTTCGATGCGCGCCAGCAGCGCATCGAGCCCCGCGCCGGTGATGGCGGAGACCAGTTCAGGACGGCGCGTCGGATCGAAGCCGCGTGCAGCGAGTTGCAACGCTTCCAGCCGCTCGGGATCAAGCGCGTCGGTCTTGTTCCATACTTCGATGATCCGGCCTTCGGCCTCACCTTTCAGGCCCAGCTCATCAAGGATCGCCGCGACATCGCGCGCCTGCGCCTCCCAGTCGGTATGCGACGCGTCACGCACATGCAGGATCACATCGGCGAGAGTCACTTCCTCCAGCGTGGCGCGAAAGGCGGAGACGAGCATTGTCGGCAGATCGGAAATGAACCCCACCGTGTCGGACAACAACGCCCTGGCGCCATGCGGCAGCCGGATCTGGCGCAGCGTCGGATCGAGCGTGGCGAAGAGCATGTCCTGCGCCAGCACGTCGGCGCGCGTCAGCCGGAGATGCTCATGGGCTGATGTGGCGCCCCGCAGTAATCCTCGATCGGTCCTGAGCATTGCCAGCCCAGGCGTTCGAAGAACTTCACGTTCGGGACCTGGATGTGGGCGTACATGACCTCACCACCCCGCAGTGACGCGGTCGCCACGGCAAGCCGGACCAGCCCAGCACCGACGGTGAG
>JALRFG010000205.1 GCA_023253795.1 Methylocystis sp. | reverse complement strand
GGGCCTCGAAAAGATCGTCGCGGATCGCGTCGGCCGCCGTGGCATTGGCTTCGGATCTGACACACCGGCGAGCAAAGACGAGCGAATCCGTGTTCTTGAACAGCTGATGCCCGATGACTTATTGCGCTACGGACTTATCCCAGAGTTCATCGGTCGGCTGCCGATGATCGTTGCGTTGGACCCTCTCTCGCTTGAGGACCTCGTGGAGATTCTGGTTGCCCCGAAAAACGCGCTGGTGAAGCAGTATCAGAAGCTGTTCGCGATGGAGAACTGCGAGCTCGAGTTCACCGACGCGGCCCTGACGGCCATCGCCCGCCGCGCCCTCCGCAAGGACACCGGCGCCCGCGGCCTGCGCTCGATCATGGAGGGCATTCTGCTCGACACCATGTTCGATCTGCCGGGGCTTGAAGGCGTCGAGCAGGTGGTGATTGGCCCCGAGGTCGTCGAGGGCAAAGCGCGTCCGCTGTATATTTACGCCGAGCGCAATGAGAAAAGCGGCGGCGCAACGGCCTGACCCGGATCGCGCGCCGTCGCGCCGGGTGACTGAATATAGACAACGCGCCGGCCGCAGCGCAGCGCGTTGTTCTTGAATCGTTAGTGCGCGTACACCATTTCCTGATTCAATTCGGAGGGCATGGGCCAATTTGGCCATGTTTATCCGGGAGCATGGAGACGCCCAAGCGAACGGCCCCATGGCTCGATTCTTTCTCCTCGCTTGAGTTCCCGTCGCCACATCCGGGGGACGCGGCCCTGAACAGGATTAAACGGTATGACAAACGAAAAGCGCGAAGCCCCTACGCCGGGAGAAGTCGACAACTATCCCGTGCTCCCCTTGCGCGATATTGTCGTATTTCCGCACATGATCGTGCCGTTGTTCGTCGCGCGCGAGAAATCGATCCGCGCGCTGGAGGAGGTCACCAAGACCGACCGGCCGATCTTGCTCGCCACCCAGAAAAACGCTGGCGACGACGATCCGGCGTCTGATGCGATCTATGAGGTCGGCACGCTCGCTTCGGTGTTGCAGTTGCTGAAACTGCCCGATGGCACGGTGAAGGTGCTGGTCGAAGGCGTGGCGCGCGCCCGCGTGCGCGATTACACGCGCGCCGAAGATTATTATGAGGCCGAAGCCGAAACGCTGGGCGATGAAGTTTCGTCGCCTGTCGAGGTGGAGGCGCTCGGCCGTTCGGTGATCTCCGAATTTGAAAGCTATGTGAAGCTCAACAAGCGCGTGTCGTCGGAAGTCGTCGGCGCGGTGACGCAGATCGAGGACTTCTCGAAGCTCGCCGACACCGTGGCGTCGCATCTGTCCGTGAAAATCGCCGACAAGCAGGATGTGCTTGAAACGGTGAATGTCGCGCGCCGGCTGGAGAAGTGCCTGTCGCTGATGGAGAGCGAAATCTCCGTGCTGCAGGTTGAGAAGCGTATTCGCACTCGCGTCAAGCGCCAGATGGAGAAGACGCAGCGCGAATATTATCTCAACGAACAGATGAAGGCGATCCAGAAGGAGCTGGGCGACGAGGACGGCAAGGACGATCTCGCCGAGCTTGAGGAGCGCATCAAGAACACAAAGCTGTCGAAGGAGGCGCGCGACAAGGCGACCGCCGAATTCAAGAAGCTGCGCCAGATGTCGCCGATGTCGGCGGAAGCCACCGTCGTGCGCAATTACCTCGACTGGATTTTATCGATCCCGTGGGGCAAGCGGTCGAAGGTCAAGCGCGATCTCGAACAGGCGCAGGGCGTTCTCGATGGCGAGCATTTCGGTCTCGAGAAGGTCAAGGAGCGTATCCTTGAATATCTCGCCGTGCAGAGCCGCGCCAACAAGCTGACTGGTCCGATCCTGTGCCTCGTTGGTCCGCCCGGCGTCGGCAAGACGTCGCTCGGCAAATCCATCGCCAAGGCGACCGGCCGCGAGTTTGTCCGCATGTCGCTGGGCGGCGTGCGCGATGAAGCGGAAATCCGCGGTCATCGCCGCACCTATATCGGCTCGATGCCCGGCAAGATCATTCAGTCGATGCGCAAGGCCAAGACGTCCAATCCGCTCTTCCTGCTCGACGAGATCGACAAGATGGGCATGGATTTCCGTGGCGATCCGTCTTCCGCGCTGCTAGAAGTTCTCGATCCGGAACAGAACGCATCGTTCAACGATCATTATCTCGAAGTCGATTACGATCTGTCGAATGTGATGTTTGTGACGACGGCGAATACGCTGAACATCCCTGCGCCTCTGATGGACCGCATGGAGATCATTCGCATCGCCGGCTACACCGAGGACGAGAAAGCGGTGATCGCCCGCAAGCATCTCATTCCGAGCGCGTCGCATAAGCATGGTCTGGCGCCCGAGGAATGGATGGTCGCGGAAGATGGCCTGCTCGAACTGATCCGTCGTTACACCCGCGAAGCGGGCGTGCGTAATCTTGAGCGCGAAATATCCAACCTCGCCCGCAAGGCGGTGAAAGAGATCCTGCTCAAGAAAGCCAAGAAGATCGTCGTCACCGCCGATAACATCTCCGACTATCTCGGCGTGCCGAAATATCGCTACGGTCAGGCGGAGCTTGAGGATCAGGTGGGCGTGGTCACCGGTCTGGCGTGGACGGAAGTTGGCGGCGAAT
>JALRFG010000204.1 GCA_023253795.1 Methylocystis sp. | reverse complement strand
CAGCATGTAATTTTCTTGCTGCAATCCAACTAGTAGCGTCAATTATCTGGCTTAATTGATGACACGCCCTAGTGTCCGTTCTTGTGTGAGTGTCCGTTTTGGACTTGTTGAACGGCGCGAAGAAAACACTCCAATACGATTCCTGCAATCCAAATATACAGTTTTGTACATTCGCTGTGCGATTATTGCATTAACTGTGTCTTTTGCGACACAGTTGCATTGACGCCAATATCGCGCCGGATCTCGTAATCAAAATTGAAGAACAGATGGAAAGGCTTTGTCGCCTTATGCAATCGTCGTAGCGATTACCAGCGCCAAACCGCGCCGCCCCAGGTCATGCCGGCGCCCATCGCCATCATGGCGATCACATCGCCTTTCTTGAGCTTGCCGGCGCGATTGGCTTCATCCAGCGTGATCGGCATGGAAGCGCTTGAGGTGTTGCCGAAGCGATCAATATTGATCCAGCATTTCTCAACCGGCACGCCAAGCGTCTCCAGCGCATATTCAAGAATGCGCTGATTGGCCTGATGGGTGATGACATGGGTAACGTCCGCCGCCGTCAGATTCGCTTTCGCCAATGTCTCGGCGACCACCTCGGGTAAAATACGGGTGGCGAATTTATAAACTTCGCGACCACGCATTTTAATCTTGTTGCCGTTGTCGTCGAGCAGCTCCGGCGAGAGCGGACGCCGGCTGCCGCCGCCGAATATGCCGAGTATGCCGGTCAGCGTTCCGTCCGTGCGCAGGGTCGACGCCAGCAGGCCATAGCCGGGCTCTTCCGTCGCGCCGAGCAGAATGGCGCCGGCGGCGTCGCCAAACAGCACGCAGGTTTCGCGATTGGTCCAGTCGACAAAACGCGACAGCGTTTCCGCGCCAATCACCAGCACATGCTTCATGGCGCCCGAGCGAATAAACTGATCGGCGATGGTCAGACCATAGAGCGAACCCGCGCAAGCGGCGCCAACATCGAAGGCGCAGGCGTTTTTGGCGCCGAGCTTCGCCTGCACATAAGCGGCGCAGGCCGGCGTCGGCGTGTCGCCGGTGACCGTGGCGACAATGATCATATCGACGTCTTCCGGCGCAACGCCGGCGAAATCCAGCGCCTGCTGGCCGGCCGCGGCGGCGAGATCGGAGGTCGCCTCTTCTGCGCCAGCGATCCGGCGCTCACGAATGCCGGTGCGGCTGACGATCCAGTCGCCATTGGTCGCCACCATTTTCTCAAGCTCGGCGTTGGTGAGCACGCGTTGGGGCGCATAGGCCCCGGTCCCGAGGATCTTGGAGGTCGGCAAGGCGCATTTTTCCTGAAAGAGAACCGAATCCTATCGGCGGCACTTCTTTACCGGCGCCGGCGGGGGACGCCAACCACCGCAATGCGTCCGGACGGCAAATAAAACTTTAACGGTTCCTATAACGTTGTTTTAATTGTTTTTCTTAAATCCCCCGGCGCAAGCGCCGTCACGCCTAAGTCTCTGTCTCGCCGTCATATTCAGGTCATGGCAACCATTTATTAAGACGCGGAATTTAGCACCTTTGGCAGGTCGCCGCCGCGCCCCGGGCGCCGGCTCAGGGCTTCTGGCCCTACTGTTCCCGTCATGTTGCGCCTCGTGCGCCGGAGTATGTGTTAATGATCCACGCCCTCGTTATCGCCGCCGTCGCGCTCTACGCTCTCGTTGGCGCCCTGCTGGCATAATATCTCCCTGACCGGCGCGACGGACGCCGCATTGCCAACCGCCGCCCGGCGTGGCAATCCGGCCCAATGCAGGACACATCCAAACCGGACGCCCCGAATGCCGGTCCCGCCCCGCGCGTTTCCTTTGTCTCGCTGGGTTGCCCCAAAGCGCTGGTCGACAGCGAACGAATTGTTACCCGTCTTCGCGCCGAAGGCTATGAATTATCGCGCACCCATGCCGGCGCGGACGTCGTCGTCGTCAACACTTGCGGTTTTCTTGACAGCGCCAAGGCCGAGTCGCTGGAGGCGATCGGCGCAGCGCTCGCCGAAAACGGCCGGGTGATCGTCACCGGCTGCATGGGCGCCGAACCCGAAGCCATCAGCCAACGTTTTCCTGATGTGCTCGCCATCACCGGTCCGCAGCAATATGAAAGCGTGGTCGAGGCTGTGCATCGCGCGGCGGCGCCGGCCCATGATCCTTTTGTCGATCTCGTGCCTGAACAGGGCGTCAAGCTGACGCCGCGTCACTACGCCTATCTGAAAATTTCAGAAGGCTGCGATAATTCCTGCTCCTTCTGCATCATCCCGCATCTGCGCGGTCCGCTGGTTTCGCGGCCGGCGGCGGAGGTGCTGCGCGAGGCGGAGAAACTGGCGCGCGCCGGCGTCAAGGAGTTGCTGGTCATCTCGCAGGACACCAGCGCCTATGGCCGCGATCTGCGCTACGCCGAAAGCCTGTTGGGAGACCGCGCCGTCCGCGCTCGCTTCCTCGATCTCGCCCGCGAACTCGGCGACCTCGATCTGTGGGTGCGTATGCATTACGTCTATCCCTATCCGCATGTCGATGACGTGATCGCGCTGATGGCCGAAGGCAAAATCCTTCCCTATCTCGACATTCCCTTTCAGCACGCGGCGCCCAATGTGCTGAAGGCGATGAAACGGCCGGCCAACGAG
>JALRFG010000203.1 GCA_023253795.1 Methylocystis sp. | reverse complement strand
AGACGACCGGCCTCGCCGATCCGGCGCCGATCCTGCACGCGATTATCTATCACCCCTATTTGCTGATGCGTTTCCGTCTTGATGGCGTCGTCACGGTGATTGACGCCGTTAATGGCGCCGCCACGCTCGATGCGCATGAGGAAGCGGTGAAACAGGCGGCAGTCGCCGATCGACTGGTGATCACCAAGACCGATTTGCCGGAAGGCGCCGCACGCGTCGCGGCGCTGACCGCGCGTCTCGCCGCACTTAATCCCGGCGCGCGACAGCTCATTGCCGTGAAAGGTGAAGCGACGCCCTCCGCCTTGCTGGACTGTGGCCTGTTCGATCCAGAAACCAAAACGCCGCGCGTCAAGGAATGGCTTAACGCCGAAGCCGTCACGACGGCGCATGATCACGCATCTCATCATCATCATGACGATCACGACCATCACCATCATCATCATGCGCATGATCCCAATCGGCATGACGCGCATATCCGCGCTTTTTGCCTGACCGGCGACAAGCCTTTCGCGCCATCAAGCTTCGAGGCTTTTATTGAACTGCTGCGTGGCACGCATGGTCCGAAGCTGCTGCGCGTTAAAGGCATTGTCGCGCTCTCGGATGATGTGAACCGGCCGGTGGTGATTCATGGCGTGCAGCATGTGTTTCATCCGCCACAACGCCTCGACGCTTGGCCCGATGATGATCACCGCACCCGCATTGTGTTTATTCTGAAAGATCTCGACGAGCGTTTCATCGAGGCGCTCTACGCCTCGCTGGTCAACTGGCCGGGCGTGGGACAGGCCGACGCCGAGGCGATGATGCAAAATCCGCTGGCGCCGAAAGCCGGCGGACTGCTGGGATGAGCGCGGCTAGAAGCGCGCTTCAACCCCTCTTCGATCTGGCGCGCCGCGCCGGCGGAGCGCTGGTCGATGTCATCTATCCGCCCGCCTGCCTTGTCTGCCGCCGCGCAATCGCCGAACAGGGCGGATTATGCCCGGCGTGCTGGCGCGAGATCGCTTTCATCGAGCGACCATTCTGTGAACGGCTGGGCGTTCCCTTCGAGCGCGACCTCGGCCAGCCGGGACTGATTTCGCTGGAGGCCGCCGCCCATCCGCCGGTCTTCGCCCGCGCCCGCGCCGTTGCGCGCTACGACAGTGACGGCGCGCGGGCGCTCGCTTACCGGCTGAAATATCGCGACTGGCTCGAACTTGCCGAACCCATCGGCCGCTGGATGGCGCGCGCCGGCGCCGAACTACTCGCGGAAAGCGATTTGATTGCGCCCGTGCCCCTGCATCGGCGACGGTTGTTCACGCGCCAGTTCAACCAGTCGGCGGCGCTGGCGCAGGTGATTGCGCGTGAAAGCGGCGTGCCGCTGGATTCTTTCGCCCTTGTCCTGGTCAAGGCGACGCGCCCGCAGGTCGGCCTGTCGCGCGCCCAGCGCGGCGCAAATCTGTCTGGCGCCTTCAAGGTGACGCCGGAGCGCGCGGCGGCGGTGCGCGGCCGTCGGATCGTTCTGGTCGACGATGTCCTGACCACGGGCGCAACGGCCAACGCCGCCGCCCGCGCCCTGCTGCGCGCCGGCGCAACGCAGGTCGATCTGCTGGTCTTCGCCCGGGCGGTGACAAGCGCCTGAGCCTCGGCCTATAAGCGGCGCCGACGACACGGAACGGCCATGCCCCATATCGACATCTACACCACGCCCACCTGCCCCTACTGCATCCGGGCGAAAGAACTGCTCCGCCGCAAGGGCGCCATCTTCACGGAAATCTCCGTTGATGGCGACCCGGCCGGCCGCGCCGCAATGACCGAACGCGCCGGCGGCGCGTCGACCGTTCCGCAAATTTTCATCGACGGCCGGCATATCGGCGGTTGCGACGATCTTTATGCGCTCGACGCCAAAGGCGGTCTTGATCCGCTACTCGCCGGCGGAGCCGGATCATGATCCATTACCGGCTGGTCTGCGACGCCGATCATGAATTCGAAAGCTGGTTTCGCGACAGCGCCGGCTTCGATGCGCAAGCGGCGCAGGATCTGATCCATTGTCCTTTTTGTCAGTCGACGAAAATCACGCGCGCCGTCATGGCGCCGCATGTCGCGCGCACGCATGATCCCGACGCGGCGAAACTGCGCGAAGCGCTCGACGCGTTGCGCGAAAAAATTGTCGAAAACACTGAAGACGTCGGCGACAGTTTCCCCGACGAGGCGCGACGCATGGAAGATGGCGCCTCGCAACGACGCGCAATCCGCGGCCGCGCCAGCTTTGAAGAGGCGCGCGCGCTGCTCGAAGACGGCATCGAGATTTTCCCGGTTCCGAGCGGATCACGCGAGGGGCATTAAAAATCACGCGCCACGCTATTGGCGCGCATCGCATTGCTTATTCTTTCGGCGGATCGCGCCGCTCGCATTTGAAGGCGTCGACCGCCGCACGGGCGCGCGGCGTATCGGAGAGGCGCTTGGCGAGCGAGCGCACAATCAGAAAACCGCGCCGCATCGGCACCGTGACACGCACCTCCTGCGGTTTAACGCCTTCGACATCGGCGTTATTGACGGCCTCGATCTGACGTTCGTCGCCGATCAGTATGTCGATTTTGCCCTTGATCGCCGAACGATCCGTGAGCGCGTGGAAGATGCGCCCGCTGCGTGCATGGAGCGACAGCGCCAGATAATCGTCGCCGCTTACCGGGCCGCTGACATG
>JALRFG010000202.1 GCA_023253795.1 Methylocystis sp. | reverse complement strand
AACAGCAGACGTTCGCCGCTGGCGCTCATGCTCAGCCTTTCAGGATTGGTGCGGCGTGATTTCGCCATGACGGCGCGCCACGGCTTCCTGAAGCGCAGCGAGGCTTTCCACCACTTGCGTCGCCTCAAAAGATTTCAGACGTTCGGTGTTTTCGAGATCGATCCGGCGCGGATAGACCATCACCATGCCTTTGGGCGCGCGCGTCTCAAGTTCCGGCGCCGTATCGCAGGCGAAGACGATGCTTGGCACGCGGCATTTGCCGGCCTGCGCAAACACATTGGTGGCGAGATTGTCTGAAATCCCGAACACGCATTTGGCGACAGTGTTGGAGGTCGCCGGCGCCATCACCAGCGTATGATAGACATTGTAATAAAAGCCGCCGACCGGCGCGGCGCTGGCGGTGGTGTCCTTGAAGATGCGCACCGTATCGGGAAGATTGAGATCGTGCTTGTACATCCGCACGACTTCCGCCGCCGCCTTGCTGACAAAGAGATCGACATGATCAAGGGTGCGGATCATCTCAAGGCATTCGGTGAAGAAATGCCCCGAGCCGGTCAGCGCCCAACCCCAGCGCGGCGTGACAATCTGGTCTTTTTTCATCAGGCGATCTTCTTTCGCAGGCCAATGGCGACGCCCGGCGGCGTCGCCTCGCCCAGTTGTTGCGCCGCATGGTTCACCGCGCGCGGGCCAGCGACAAAAAGCGGCGTTGTTCCGACATAGGCGGGGAACGCTCGGTCGACAACCTCTCTGGCGGCCAGATCGTCGAGAGTCAGATCGGGGGCGACATCCAGGCTTTTGATCATCAGCAGCGCTGCGGCGCCCGTTTCGCGCGCCAGCCAGGCGGCGAGACTGTCGGAGGTCACCTGCCAGTCGGCGGCGACGTCATGCGCCTGCGCGACCATGGTTGAAGGGCGCCAGAGCGCGATGCGGCGCTTTGCATGAAGCGCATCGATCTCCGCGCGCGTCAACGCCAGATCAAGTGCGTAAAGCTGCGCCAACGCCAGCGCATATTGCTCCATCGCCAGCATCGCCATGGCGTGGCCGGTCGCGTCGGAAAACCCCATTTTCGGTTGCGCGTCGCGCACCGCATCGGCGAAGGGGCCGCCGCCGCACACTAGCGTCAGGCGATGCGGCCAGCATTTCAGCGCCGCGATCCAGCGCGGCAGATCAGGGGCGGCGTGAAGGCTGCCGCCCAGCTTGACGACAAGCAGAGGCGTTTCAGTGGGGCTCTTTGCGCGCATCGGCGGCTCCGAGCGCCGCGATCAGCGGCCGGCGCGTCTGCTCATGCGCGCGTTCGCGACGGATTTTCACGCCGACGATGGCGGCGATGATGTCGAGCTTTTCGACCTGAACCGTGACGGCGCGCACGCGCTCATGCAACAGCAGGCTTTCCGCCAGACGTTCGGCGATGGTTTCGACAAGCACAATATGGCCGCCGCCGCCAAGGATCACCTTGATCGCGTCCACGATCACATCATACGAAAACACCGAACGCATGTCGTCCAGAACGGTGACGCGCGACACTTCCGCATCAACATTGAAGCGCACGCGTTGCGTCCGGCCCAGCTCGCTGGCGTAGGCGCCGATTTCCGTCGGCACGACATAATCATGCAGGAACACATAATCGATGTCGCTGGCGGCGGGCGGCTCGATAAAGCCATAGCCGAGCAAAGCGCCATCGGCGTAGGAGACCGGCTCGACGTCGCGCTGCTGCGGGATCAGGTCGCGGATCAGCGCCGTTGCGGCAAGATTCAGCGCTGCGCGGCGATCTCCCTTCGCGCAAAGCGCGCCGCGAAAGCCCAGAACATCCGCGCCGGTGACCAGCAGACGCGGCACATCCGGCGCCTCAAGCGCGCCGGCGAGGCCGACGACAAGACCCAGCGCCCGACATTGACGCACAAAGTCGGTGAGCGCCGCGACATTCATGTAATCGATCAGACGGCCTTTGCCCTTATGCGCCGTATCGAGCATCACGCCATGGAAACCTGCGCGGGCCAGCGTCGCCAGATGATCGAAATCCGGGCCAAGATCAGCGAACAGCACGGCGACAAGACGCACGCGCGTTGCGAGCGGCGCCAGCGTCGCAATGATTTCGGCAGCGTCCGGCGTCGCCGGCAAAGCGAATTTGACGTAATCGACGCCGGTTTCGATGGCGTCTTCGAATGCGCGTCGCGCATGGGAGATATCGTGCGGCAATTCGACGACGGCGCTCACCGGACGACGGCCGCGCGCAATGGCGACAATGTCCGCCACAGTATCGAGCGGTAGGGCGCCCAGCGCGCCGCGCGCCGGCTCCTTGCAGTCGATAATGTCGGCGCCCTGCACGAGCGCGATCTCCGCCTCTTCGCGCGAGACGACGCTGGCCAGCATCAGGGTCATGAACAGCGCTCCTCGCCGCAGGCGTCAAACCGGAAACCGGCGCGGGGCGATGAAGTCGCCGCCGTTCTTTCGGTAACGGTCATGTCAGATTTTTTCAACGGCGGCATCGTCAGTCGATCCGCGAGCCGTTCGCCGCCAGTACATGCGCGGCGAGAAACAGCGAGCCGGCGATGAGAATGCGCGGCGGTTGATCGAAATGTCGCGCCGCCAGCAGCGTCAGCGCATGTTCGACGCTCTCGGCGGCGTCGGTGGCGGGGAAGCCCTCGGCTTTCGCCATCGCCACGACATCCTCCGGCGGCCAGCATTTGTGTTCGCCGACG
>JALRFG010000201.1 GCA_023253795.1 Methylocystis sp. | reverse complement strand
ACCTCGGAACAGATGCGCGTGCTCGCCGACGCCAGCGAGCGTTTTGGTTTTGGCGAATTGCGCGTCAGCCATGAGCAAAACATTATCCTGCCGCATGTGAAGCAGGACGATCTCCCTGCGCTGTGGCGGATGCTCGACGCCGCTGATCTCGCCACCGCCAACGCCGGGCTGATCTCGGATATGATCTCCTGCCCCGGTCTTGATTACTGCTCACTCGCCACGGCGCGCTCGATCCCGATTGCGCAGGCGATTTCGAAACGCTTCTCCGACATGGCGCGTCAGCGCCGCATCGGCAAACTCGGCATTAAAATCTCCGGCTGCATCAACGCCTGCGGCCATCACCATATTGGCGCCATCGGTATTCTCGGCCTCGAAAAGAAAGGCCAGGAATCCTACCAGATCACGCTGGGCGGCGATCCGAGTTTCTCGGCGGCGATTGGCGAGATCGTCGGCCCCGGCGTCACCGCCGATCAGGTGCCGGATGTGATCGAACATCTCGTCGATTTCTATCTCGCCGAACGCGCCGAGAATGAGACTTTCATCGATACGTGGCGGCGCATTGGCCATGCGCGTTTCAAAGACGCGCTGCGTCGGGAGGGCGAAGATGGCGCTTATATCTGACGGCCGTTTCGTCGAGGACGGCTGGCGTCGCCTCGCCGATGAAGAGGCGTTGCCGAAAAGCGGCAAGTTCATCGTTTCGCTGGCGCGTCTCGATCAGGCGCTGGAAAAACTGACGCCGGACGCGACGCTGGGCGTGCTTGCGCCCAACACTACCGAAGTCGACTCGCTGGCGGCGACGCTGCCGAAGCTGGGCCTGATCTCCATCGCCTTCCCGGCTTTCGCCGATGGACGCGGCTTTTCACTGGCGCGTCTGCTGCGCCGCGCGGGCTTCGCTGGCGAGTTGCGCGCCAGCGGACGCTTGCTCGCCGATCAATATACCCATGCGCTCGGCTGCGGTTTCGACACGATCGAAATTCCCGACGATCTCGCCGCCCGGCAGGACGAGACGCAGTGGCGCAATGCGCGTGACGCCTATTCGCAAACCTATCAGCGTGGCTACATCGCGCGCGGCTCGATCCTTGACGCGCGTCGCCGGAAGGCGGCGCAATGAGCGCAGCTCTGGTGGACATTCTGGCGCCGCGTCTCGCGCCGCTCGATCTTGATCATCGCCTGCAACTGGTGCGCGAGGTGATCCCCGGCCGCATTGTCTTCACGACAAGCTTTGGCGTCGAGGATCAGTTCATCACCCATTCGATCTTCACCCAGGGCCTCGACATCGATGTCGTGACCATCGACACCGGCCGTCTGTTTCCCGAGACCTACACGCTCTGGGAGCGCACAGAGGCGCGCTATTCGCGCCATATTCGCGCCGCCTATCCCCAGGCGGCGGCGACCGAAGCGCTGATCGCCGAACAGGGGATCAATGGATTTTATAAATCGGTCGAGGCGCGCAAAGCCTGCTGCCATGTGCGCAAGGTCGAACCTTTGGGACGCTTGCTCGATGGCGTCTCCGGCTGGGTGACCGGCCTGCGCGCCGATCAATCCGACGCGCGCGCCAATGTCGAGATCATCACCTTCGACGCGGCGCACCGGACGTTGAAGATCAATCCGGTGATCGATTACACGCGCGACGCCATTGTCGCGGCGACGGAGGAATTTTCCGTGCCGGTGAACGAATTGCACGCCAAGGGTTTTCTCTCCATCGGCTGCGCGCCCTGCACGCGGGCGATTGAGCCCGGAGAAAGCGAACGCGCCGGCCGCTGGTGGTGGGAGCAGGACGACAAGAAAGAATGCGGTCTGCATGTCGCGGCGGATGGCACATTGAAACGCGGCCCGGCGCCGCAGGAGGCGTCACGATGAGCGCTCTGCCGACACGCGCCCTGGGCCATCTCGACCGCCTGGAGGCGGAGAGCATTCACATCATGCGCGAGACGGTCGCCGAGACCGAACGCCCGGTGATGCTCTATTCCATCGGCAAGGACTCCGCCGCGATGCTGCATATCGCGATGAAGGCCTTTTATCCGTCGAAGCCGCCGTTTCCCCTGCTCCATGTCAACACGATGTGGAAATTCCGCGAGATGATCGAATTTCGCGATCGCATGGTGAAAGAGCTGGGGCTGGAGCTGCTCGAATATATCAATCCGGAAGGGGCGGCGATGAACATCAGCCCCTTCGAGCATGGCTCCAAACTGCATACGCAGCTGATGAAGACCGAGGCGCTGAAGCAGGCGCTCGACAAATGGAAATTCGACGCAGCCTTCGGCGGCGCGCGACGCGACGAGGAAAAATCCCGCGCCAAGGAGCGTGTGCTCTCTTTCCGCACCGCGCAGCACCGCTGGGATCCGAAGAACCAGCGTCCGGAGTTCTGGCGGCTCTACAACACCCGCAAGGCGCAGGGCGAGTCGTTGCGCGTCTTCCCGATGTCCAACTGGACCGAGGCCGATATTTGGGACTATATCGCCCGCGAAAACATCCCCGTCGTCCCGCTCTATTTCGCCAAGGAGCGTCCGGTCGTCGCGCGCGACGGCACGCTGATCATGGTCGACGACGACCGCATGAAGCTGCGTCCCGGCGAAAAGATCGAAAACAAAATGGTGCGTTTCCGTACGCTCGGCTGCTATCCGCTGACCGGCGGCTTTGAAAGCACGGCCGCGACGCTTGACGACATCATCGCCGAAATGCGCGCCAGCCACTCCTCCGAGCGTCAGGGACGCCTGATCGATCACGACGGCTCCAGCTCAATGGAGCAGAAGAAGCAGGAAGG
>JALRFG010000200.1 GCA_023253795.1 Methylocystis sp. | reverse complement strand
GTCTACGACCAGATGCCGGAGCCGCGTTACGTCATTTCGATGGGCTCCTGCGCCAATGGCGGCGGCTACTACCACTATTCCTATTCGGTGGTGCGCGGCTGCGACCGGGTCATTCCGGTTGACGTCTATGTGCCGGGCTGTCCGCCGTCGGCGGAGGCGTTGGTCTACGGCATGTTGCTGTTGCAGAAGAAAATCCGGCGCACCGGCACGATCGAGCGCTAATCGCTGTTAAATCGCTAAAGTCTGGCTTCTGGCGAAGGGATGTTTGATGAGTGGGGAACTGGAGGCTCTGGGCGCCAAGATCGGCGGCGCGCTTCCCGGCGCCGTGACCGATGTGAAGGTCGTCTATGGCGAACTGACGCTGACGATCGCACGCGATCGCTGGCTGGAGGTTGCGACGCATCTGCGTGACAACCCCGATTGCCTGTTCGTCAACATCGTCGACGTCACGGCGGCCGATTATCCCGAGCGCACCGAGCGTTTCGAGGTCGTCGCGCATCTCCAGTCGCCGAAGCATAATTGCCGCATTCGCATCAAGACGCCCGCTTCGGAAGAAACGCCGGTCGCGTCGCTGACGGCGCTGTATCCCGGCGCCGATTGGTACGAGCGCGAGACCTACGATCTGTTTGGCGTGATTTTCTCCGGTCATCCGGATCTGCGTCGCATCATGACGGATTACGGTTTCGAGGGTCATCCGCTGCGCAAGGATTTCCCGATGACCGGCTTTGTCGAGGTGCGTTACGACGACGAGCAGAAACGCGTCGTTTACGAGCCGGTGAAGCTGACGCAGGAATATCGCAATTTCGATTTCCTCTCGCCGTGGGAGGCCGTGCAATACGACCTGCCGGGCGACGAGAAGGCGAAGGGGCAGTCTTAAATGAACGAGCTACCCGCCGCCCCGAGGGGCCAGCGTAACTTCAACATCAATTTCGGTCCGCAGCATCCGGCGGCCCATGGCGTTCTGCGTCTGATTCTCGAACTCGACGGCGAAGTCGTCGAGCGCGTCGATCCGCATATCGGCTTCCTGCATCGCGGCACCGAGAAGCTGATGGAGTCGCGCACCTATTTGCAGAATGTGCCTTATCTCGACCGGCTCGATTACTGCGCGCCGATGAATCAGGAGCACGCCTTCTGTCTGGCGATCGAGCGTCTGCTGGATATTGAAGTGCCGCGTCGCGGCCAGTTGATCCGCGTGCTCTACGCCGAAATCGGTCGTCTGCTGTCGCATCTGCTGAACGTCACGTCGCAAGCGATGGACGTTGGTGCGCTGACCCCGCCGCTGTGGGGTTATGAAGAGCGCGAGAAGCTGATGGTGTTCTACGAGCGCGCCTGTGGCGCCCGTATGCACGCCAATTATTTCCGTCCGGGCGGCGTCGGTCGCGACCTGCCGGACCAGCTCATCGAGGACATCGGCGCCTTCTGCGATCCGTTCCTGAAGGTCTGCGACGATCTCGAAGCGCTGTTCATCGAAAACCGCATTTTCAAACAGCGTAACGTCGACATCGGCGTCATCTCGCTTGAAGACGCGTGGAAGTGGGGCTTCTCCGGCGTCATGGTCCGCGGTTCCGGCGCGGCGTGGGATTTGCGCAAGGCGCAGCCCTACGATTGCTACGAGGAAATGGAGTTCGACATCCCCGTCGGCAAGAACGGCGATTGCTACGATCGCGCCGTGATCCGCATGGAGGAAATGCGTCAGTCGACCTCGATCATGAAGCAATGCGTTGAGAAACTGCTGCGCGCCGATGGCCGTGGTCCGGTGCTGACGCCCAACCACAAATTCACGCAGCCGTCGCGCGGCGAGATGAAGCGTTCGATGGAAGCGCTCATCCATCACTTCAAACTCTTTACCGAGGGCGTGCACGTGCCGGCGGGCGAGGTTTATGCGGCGGTCGAAGCGCCCAAGGGCGAATTCGGCGTCTATCTCGTTTCTGACGGCGGCGACAAACCCTACCGCTGCAAACTCCGCGCGCCGGGATTTGCGCATCTGTCCGCCATGGATTTCCTGTGTAAGGACCACATGCTCGCCGACGTTTCGGCGATTCTGGGGTCGCTCGATATCGTCTTCGGGGAGGTCGATCGCTAATGTCCGTCCGTCGTCTCGCCGATAAGCAGCCCGACAGTTTCGAGTTCACGCCGCAGAATATGGCGTGGCTGGAGAAACAGATCGCCAAATACCCCGATGGCCGTCAGGCCTCGGCGGTTGTGCCCGCCCTGTGGCAGGCGCAGAAGCAGAATAATTACTGGCTGCCGCAGAAAGCGATCGAGAAAGTCGCCGAACTGCTCGATATGCCGAAGATCCGCGTGTTGGAGGTTGCGACCTTCTACACGATGTTCAATCTGGAGCCGGTCGGCAAATATTACGTCCAGCTTTGCGGCACGACGCCCTGCATGCTGTGCGGCTCCGACGATCTGATCAAGGTGCTGGAGCGCCGCGTCGGTCCGCAGCGCAAGGTGACGGCCGACGGCCTGTTCTCCTGGCTGGAGGTCGAGTGCCTGGGCGCTTGCTGTAATGCGCCGATGGTGCAGATCAACGACGATTTCTACGAGGATCTCACGGTCGAGAATTTCGAGAAGCTGCTCGACGATCTCGCCGCTGGCCGCCCGGTGAAAACCGGCTCGCAGACCGGTCGCGTCTCTTCGGAGCCGGCGGGCAAGCTGACGAGCCTGACGTCGCTCTACGGCGATCGCGCGAAGTAACGGAGGGAAGGAAAACTCATGCTCTCCGACAAGGATCGCATCTTCACCAATCTCTACGGCATTGGCGACCGTTCGCTCGCCGGCGCCCGTCAGCGCGGCCAGTGG